>JBNKOQ010000270.1:0-5312 GCA_050294735.1 Roseibium sp.
CCGAAGATCCGAACAACTGGCAGGTGATCGAGTATCATGGCGTCCGGAGCCTGCTCGATATCCTGAAAGAGGCAGAGCCCGAGTTGGCCAGCAGCGTGCTTGAGGTTTGGAATCGCCATCGCCGGGCGAAATGGGCGGTGCCGGCTGAGACCAAGGACCGTGTCCTGCCGCGAGACGAACCGCTTCCAGTTTTCGACAACAGGCCATTTCTGATCGTGAGCGCGAAGGACGCGGCCTTCTCGAAAAAACGAACGAAAGACAGCCGAGTAGCCGGCCTAGGAGGACGTTACGGGAATGCATTGTTCTTCAATGCCGTCCCGCGGATCACGCTCTGCGATCCGAACGATTTGAGCAGACCCGCCGAACATGGCTTGCTCTGGCGGCTGGTCTACACAGGGCTCTGCACGCGCGGTCATGGGCGTGGTCAGCCGATCTACTGGATCGTTGCGCACAGTCCGGAGATGGACTCGGAAAAACCATTAGACTTCTCGCTGTATTGGCCAAAACCAGATGGATCTGTTCGTGTGCTGGCGGCTCTTGCTGCAAGCAGCGAGACTTACGAGCCAGAGATTTCACTCTTGAATCACATACAGCTCCGGGCCCTGGTCAGTGTGCTTGACCACTCGGAGCTCGAACGGCATCCTGCTTCGTTCACAGTGACACGGGCTGGAGAAGGCACTTTTGTCTTCGGCTCCATGACGTACCAAGGCTATATGAAGCCTGCGACCGCGCGCGCGGGCAAGATACCAAATATCATTCGTTGGGCTATGGATAATGAGGAAACATTCGTGCCTGGTCCAACGACGTCCTGGCGGGCTTGGATCGACCAAGATTGAGCGCAGAAACCGGTGAAATTCCTGCTTGCCGGGTAACTCGACGGCTCTACAGTTGCCTTGTTTGAAGATGTCAGTGGGCACAAAACTCACATCTGCATCATTTTGTCCCGTTTCGTAAACACATTTCTGGTGTCCAAGGGCAACCTCCATCCTGTCTTTATGGTCTGATCGGAAGATATCGCGCTGACCCTTCTTTCTGCACTCGACTTGCCGGAAGCCGCCGGCCCAACGGAGTTCACCATACAGTCTCAACGGTTTCTGTATCCCATAACCTAGGCTCACAGAGGCCCCTTTCCTCTCTAAGAAGAGGTTTGCCGAAAGTCTGCCCTGGGTCAAAAGCAGACAACCGGTACAGGTCGTTCCTGTCGTCCGCTATTAGCCAAGACCAGAAGTTCGAAGTAGAGGCGATTTCAGAAGCGTCACCGCGCAACCGCGCTCGAAAGCCTAAAGCTCCGCCAGAAACTTCGCAGCGGCGGGAACCCATTTTTCTGGCTCTTCGGTTGTGGCGTAGTGGCCAAGGTCACTACTGATTTCATGAAATGTGACGTTGATATCGTTGCCTCTTAGCGTCGCGACAACCTGTTCCCCGATACTCGATGGAAATAGTTCATCCGTGTCGCAGAGGACGTAGAACACTTGGGCGCGAAGGTGATCGAGTTGGCCACGCAGATCGAAGTCGCCCCATGCCTGCAGCTGGCGGATAAGGGCGTGTGCGTCAAACTCCTCGGCCCATTCGCGAGCCGCGGTCCCAATGAGGCCTTCAATCTGATCGGGGGTATGTGTCATGGCGAGCTTCTCCTCAATACCATAACCACGCAGAGTGTCGATACGCATCTTGGTCAGCGTTTCGGTGACCCCACCGGATGAATAGTAGTCACCTCCGTTCCAGTTGGGGTCCGCTGCGAACGTCTCCATCAACTCGGGAAGACTACCCTTAACGTTCATCGGATCCCACGGAGCTGTATCGAGCGCCAGTATGCCCTTCATGAAATCGGGGTAGCTAACGGCCCATTGGAACGCCTGAAAGCCCCCCACTGAAGCGCCCGCTACCGCAACGAGCCGTGAGATACCGAGGTCGCACAACATCAGGTGCTGGGCATTCACGATGTCTACATAATCAATCTTTGGGAACGCTGCGCCGTAGGGCTTTCCCGTTGAAGGGTTGATCGACGCCGGTCCCGTCGTTCCGTAGCATGAACCAAGTATGTTGGACGCGATGATGCAATAGCGATCCGTATCCAGCAATTTCCCGGGCCCGATGATTTCTCTCCACCAGCCGCGTCGCCGATCAAGTGTGGGATCGTCGCCGCCGTAGTGAGTGCTGGAAATACCATGGGTAACCAAAATGGCGTTAGTTCTGTCGGCGTTCAAAGACCCGTAGGTTTCGAATGCCATTTTCAACTCCGGCAGGAGCGCTCCGCTTTGGAGATGAAAATCACGCGTTTTAAATGTTCCCATTGATGCCTCCACTCGTTCGTGGAAAACCTAGCCTGCATGGTCCCGGCAGGCATCAGGGTCTTCCGACAAGGGGCGTCTTTCAAGGTGACGCAGAGCCCCCATCATTAGCCGGAAGCAGTCTGGGGTCACTGTTCTGCGATCCGGTCGAGAAAGCGGCGTGCTGAGGGAACTCACTTTTGTGATTCTTCGGCTGATCCAGAGGACGACCCGAGCATGCCGCTGGAGACGATGCCGTATCGCTGGATACCAAAGAGCTTGCCGGGACCGATCACATAGCCCCACTATCCTCTGCGACGGTCCAAGGCGACATCGACGGCGCAGGATGAGTCTTACGCGGGCTTTCGCTCATAAAAGAACGCTGCGCAGGAAGTCCGTTTGTTTCGTTGTCGCTTCGTCGAAAAGCTTTCCCGGATGCCACAAGAGCCCAAAGTGGCCACCGTCGATTTCATACAGCTCCTTCGGTGCAGTGATCCCGGCGAACACCGCTTGTTGCACTTGCGGGTTACAATGCACCATCTCATCGTTCCGCGCCGTCATCATGAGGACCGGCGCTTCGATGTACGGCGCCGCAAGATAAGGACTGAACGGAACGGGAGTGGGGGGAATAACCCGTGTCACCTGATTGCTCCAATTGCTGCCGAACCGGCCGCCGTACTCGATGAACCAGCGGAAGGCTTGAATGGGGGTGAGCAGGGACGGCGCATTGAGTTGATCCGCGGACACGACGGGCAACGGTCCCGTGGTATGTTCCTTGCCCCCGCTGATATCTCCCGCATCAAAGGTTTCCTTGAGCCGTTGAAAGTTCTCTTCGCTCGGTTCAAGTTCCGGGAGTGCTATGCCACAGGCGGGGATTTGCGCAACGACGGCGGCAACGTCGGGAATCAACGCTGCGACGACAAGCGCGATCATGGCCGAATAGCTGTCTCCCCATATTGCCACCTTCTTGGCCCCTTGAGTGCTGCGGAGCCAATTCACGGCATCTCGGTAACCCCGTCCCTGTAGCCAGGGGTTGATCTCATATCGAGGTTCACCATCGCTCATCCCGAAGTTTGGATGATCGTAAAGAAGAACGTTGAAACCAGCCTCATTCATGCACTCTGCGTAGGCATCGGCCACCATTGTGATTGTTGCCGAGGTGCCATGAGCCATAACGACGAAGGGGGCTCCCGCCTTTTCTTGCCGGTAAAGCCTTCCCCGGAGCATGTTTCCGCCGGATGGAAATTCTGCTTCTTCGAACATTCGGTCTACCCTCTCAAACCAGCGGCCACATCGGTTGATTGCTTCATCGGCTTATCAGGAATTCATAGAGCGATACCGAAGATAACAATTCCCTGCGCTGACGAGAACGTCTCATCCGGGTCAGCACCACTCAACTGGTAGCTGCGAGCAGATGTCCGCTCCGCGGACAAAGCAGACATCCGCCCAATGATGCTTTATCCTCGTTGCGGAGGTATCGTGGAGGCACATACGGAACGATTTGACGTCGTGATCGTCGGAGCAGGGTGGGCCGGCTTGAGCGTGAGCTATGCCCTCACTCAGGCTGGTTACAGCCATGTCGTGTACGAACGCGACCGGATTTGCGAGACTTGGCGCAGGCAGCGATGGGCGTCGTTCCGGATGAACACGCCGAATGTCATGACGGTATTGCCGGGCGACACCTACGAAGGCTCCGAGCCGGAAGGCTACATGACCAGGGACGCCTTCGTCGAGATGGTCGAGAGCTACGCCCGTCGCCACGATCTCCCCGTACGCGAAGGAACCGCGGTTCTCGACGCTCGTCGATCTGCCGGCCAATTCGAGATACGTACAACATCGGGCGCAGCGCTGGCAGACATGCTCGTCGTCGCCTCGGGAAACCTAAATGTCCCGCGACGCCCGGCGGTGGCGGGCTGCATTCCCGCCTCCGTCAACCAAATCGACGGATCGGACTACCAGTGCCCGGATGCCGTACCGCCCGGGGCGATACTGGTCATCGGATGCGGCAACTCCGGGGGGCAGATCGCGGAGGATCTGGCGCTGGCCGGGCGGAGCGTATTTCTCTCCACGGGGCGAAACGGCCGAGTCCCGCGCACGTATCGCGGTCGCGATATCTTCCTTTGGCTGACGGATACCGGCCGTATGGCCAAACCTCGCACGACGAAGTCAGGTCGGGGACTTATCGGCGCCACGCACACGATCAGTCTTCAGTCTTTGAGTGCATTGGGCGTCACACTGGTTGGACGCCTTCGCGACGTCTCGCTGGAGGGTAGGTTGAGGTTCGACGACTCCCTGGCCGACAGCGTGGCGTTTGGAGACGAAATGTCACAAATGCTCAAGAATGAAATCGACGAATACATCGCCCGCGAAAGCATCGCCGCGTCAGCCGCGACACCCGATCCGGCCGAGTCCGTAGCCCCGCGGTTTCCCGACCCTCCGATACTTGAGATCGACCCTGTCAGGGACGGGATCACCACTGTCATCTGGTCGACAGGATTTGTTGGCGACTTCGCCTGGCTCAATGTTCCCGGAGCGGTCGGCGAAGACGGCACCCCTGCGCAGGATCACTGTATCTCTGTCGCAGGTGTCTATTTCGCTGGTCTCGATACGCTCGAGTCACTCAGAGCAGGAACGGTACTTGCGGCAGCCGAAGAGGCCGAGCGGATAGTCAGTCACATTGGTGCGAACCGAAGATCGCTCGGAACGAACCAGTAACACAGCTTGCGCCGGCGGCGTCCGCTTTGGGCACGAAGCGGTCACGAAAACAAAAAAGTCCATATTGCCGCTCAGGGCCGGATGCGGGCATCCAAAGGTTGCCATAGGTTGTCCGCTCTGAAGCCAAGGCCGTCCTTGCTGCGGCTTCACCAAGGTTATAGTGCCGTCATGCGCGCTCTGAAGGTCGAGGGTGGTTCCCCCGTCGCCTTGGCGAAGACCCGGGCGAAATAGGCCGGGTCGCTGTAGCCCAGCATGTAGGCGATCTCCGCGACCTGCATGGTGGTGTAGGCCAGGGCGCGGCGCGCCTCCAGCAGACGGCGCTCGAGG
>JBNKOQ010000271.1:0-5294 GCA_050294735.1 Roseibium sp.
CAATGCCGACCGCGGTAGAGGCACCGGCTGCGGGTGTCGCCGCCCCGGCATCAAAGTTGACAACGGAGCGGGCAAAACCGCCGGTTACCGGATAACCGCCAGAAATCGAGGAAACGATATTGGAGGCCCCAAGACCGATGAGCTCCTGATCCGGTTCGATGCGTTGACGCTTCTTGGCCGCCAGAGTCTGGGCCACCGAAACGGATTCCACAAAGCCGATCACCGAAATCAAAAGTGCCGCTGGAGCGAGCTGCAGCCAGAGTTGGCTGTCGAAACTTGGAAGATGCGGCAAGGGCAGCCCTGAAGGAATGTCTCCGACCAGACGAACGCCTTTGTCTCCGAGATGGAATAAGGCTGCAACAATCGTGGTGATCGCGACAGCGGCTACAGGGCCTGCTTTTGTCAGGATGTCGGCCAGAAATGGCTTCAGGCCAAAGCCGAGCAGCAGCTTTTTGAGGCCCTTCCGCACCCAGAACAGGAACGCTGTGGCCGAAATTCCGATGATCAGAGTAATCGGGTTTGTCTCCCCCAGCTTGGAGCCGATCGAGAGCAGGATGTCATAGAGGGTATGTCCGCTCGCAGACACTCCAAGGATATGCTTGAGCTGGCTGGAGGCGATCAGCATGCCGGACGCGGTGATAAATCCGGAAATGACCGGGTGGCTGAGAAGGTTTGCCAGAAACCCGAGCCGGAAGAAGCCCATCGCCATCAGCATAAGGCCTGACAGGAACGCCAGAACGATCGCGGCACCGAGATACTCCGGTGTTCCCTGTTGTGTCAGCTCCCCCACGGCCGAGGCGGTCATCAGGGAGACAACTGCGACAGGGCCGACCGCCAGCGCGCGGCTGGTGCCGAAAATAGCGTAGGCCACGAGGGGCAGGATGGAAGCGTAAAGCCCAACCTCCGGCGGCAGGCCTGCGAGCAGCGCATAAGCAAGGGACTGGGGGATCAGCATGATGGTGACAATGATTGCCGCCACGAGATCACTTGTTGCGGTTTCCCGGTCGTAGGTCCGGCCCCAGGTCAGGATCGGAAGATAGCGATGCAAGTGTTTCATGAGAGCCTGCATGTCGTGGTTTCAAAGAATACGGGCCGGTTGTCCGGCCCGCAATGTGTTGAGAAATAAGAAGTTTCTTTTACTGAGTGGCGGTCACTTTTTCTGGTTTGGCCAGCCATTCCTTTCCCCGGAGCGTGGCTTTCCAGTAGATCGGCGGCAACAGCCGCTCTTTCAAAAGCCAGGCCGCGTGGCTTGGCTTGGTGCCGTCGATAAGCCAGCTTGGGAAACTCGGAAGCAGCTTGCCGCCATATCCGAACTCCGCCAGTACGATTTTTCCGCGCTCTACCGTCAAGGGGCAGGAGCCATATCCGTCGTATTCGGAAACCGCCTGGCGCCCTTCCATGTCTGCGGCGAGGTTTTCAGCCACCACAGGAGCCTGCTTGCGTGCGGCGGCAGCGGTTTTGGCGTTTGGCGCATTCATGACATCGCCCAGTGACCAGATGTTGTCATAGGTCTTGTGGCGCAGGGTCGCCTGATCCACGTCGATCCATCCGGCGGCATCAGCAAGCGGCGACACCCGGATGAAGTCCGGAGCCGTCTGCGGCGGCGTTACATGGATCATGTCGAACTGGGCTTCCACCCGGCGCACGTCCTGATCGGGCTCTTTCACCTCGAAAGTCGCGGTCCGTGAGGAGCCGTCGATGGCAACGAGATTATGGAAGAAATTGAGCTTGGCGTCGTAGCGCTTGACGTAATCCATCAGCGCCGGAACATATTCCTTGACGCCGAAGAGCACACCTCCTGCATTCATGAAGTCGATGTCGATACTGTCGAGAGTTCCGTTTCGCTTCCAGTGATCTGCGGAGAGGTAGAGAGCCTTCTGCGGAGCGCCGGCACATTTGATCGGCATCGGCGGCTGGGTAAAGATCGCCCGGCCCTGTTTCAGGTTCTGTACTAGGTTCCAGGTATAGGGTGCCAGATCGTAGCGGTAATTCGATGTGACACCATTTTTTCCAAGCGTATCGACAAGTCCTTCGACCTTGTGCCAGTCGAGCTTGAGACCCGGACACACCACAAGCCGCCCGTATTTCACGACCCGGCAGCCGTCCAGCACAACGGCATTGTCTTTGGGTTCGAAGGCAGCGACAGCGGACTTGATCCAATGAACGCCTGAAGGGATCAGGGACCCCATTGTTTTCGCGGTTTCCGCGGCCTTGAAAATGCCGCCGCCGACCATGGTCCAGCCAGGTTGATAATAATGAATGTCGGCCGGGTCGATAATGGCAATTTCCGCGTCCGGTTTGCGCGACTTTAAGCTGGATGCAACGGAAATCCCGGCAGCACCACCACCGACAATCACCACATCGAAACGGGCGTCTTCAGCCGTCTCTGTCGGCGTGCGTCCACCATTGGCAATTCTGCGCACCACACCCGCCATGTCGTAACCGGCGGTCTTTGTCCTTTGCAGGATATCGGCCAGAGGCAGCTTGTCGGCCTGCGACAGAGACCAAAGCGTCGCGGAACGGGTTCCTGTCCGGCAGTAGGCAAAGATCGGCTTGGGAAGGGCGTCGAATGCCGCGCCGAAATCGTCGGCATCTTTGTCACTCACTTTGCCTGCCACAATGGGCTGATACCGGATTTCGAGACCGGCTGTTTTTGCAGCAGCTTCGATTTCTTCGAACGTCGGCTGGTCGGCGGCCTCTCCGTCTGGCCGGTTGCAGATGACCGAACGGAAGCCTTGATTTGCGATTTCCCAAAGGTCTGATGGAGCAATTTGCGGACTGACCGACAGTTGGTCGGTAATTTTTTTGGTGTTCATGATTTCCTCCCTTTCAGCTTCATTTTTGCAGCTGGCCTGGCCTTAGAGGCCGTTGACTGGCACCTTTAAAAAACGCTGCCCGCTGTCGTCCGGAGGAGGCAGTTGACCGGCCCGCATGTTCACCTGCAGGGACGGAATGATCAGCTTCGGCATGTCGAGCTGAGCATCGCGCTCGGTCCGGTATTTGACGAACTCCTCCTTCGTCTTGCCGCCGCCGACATGAATATTGTGTTTTTTCTCGTCGCCAACGGTCGTCTCCCACTTGATGTCGCGGCCGTTGGGTCCGTAGTCGTGGCACATGAACAGACGCATATCATCCGGCAGGGCGAGGACTTTCTGGATGGAGTCGTAAAGCGTTGCTGCATCCCCACCTGGGAAATCGGCGCGGGCAGAACCGCCATCCGGCATGAACAGTGTGTCGCCGACGAAGGCGGCATCGCCGATCACATGAACCATGCAGGCCGGGGTGTGCCCGGGCGTGTACATGGCAAAAGCTTTCAGCCCGCCAATTTCGTAGGTGTCACCGTCCGCGAACAGCCGGTCAAACTGGCTGCCATCCCGCTGGAATTCAGTACCTTCGTTAAACACCTTGCCGAAAGTGTCCTGAACCACGGTTATCTTGTTACCAATTCCCAGCTTGCCACCGAGCTTCTGCTGGATGTAAGGCGCTGCCGACAGATGATCAGCATGCACATGAGTTTCGATAAGCCACTCGAGCGTCAGTCCGTTCGTTTCGATGAAACGGATGATCTCGTTTGCATGATCGTAAGTGATGCGTCCGGCGGCATAATCGATGTCCATGACGCTGTCGATAACCGCACAGGCCTTGGACGCAGGGTCTTTGACGACATAGCTGATTGTGTTGGTTGCCGGATCGAAGAAGGCGGTTACCTCCGGCCGGACGGACATATCAACTGGATAGCTTGATGCAGACATGGTCATCTCTCATTCTTTTACAGGTCAATCGAAACGGCGATGCGCCAGCATTTGAGGACAGTCTGGGCCCCGTGCGCGGCAGGTTCAAACATATTGCCGGAGTAAACCTATCTGGATTGAGCAGGCTCCAGCTTCGGCCGCAGATTTCCAGCCACTCTGACCACGAGCATGCCGGCAACAATCGCTGCAGCCGCGATGAAAGGTTCTGTCCGGCCGAGACCGAGCGCAGGAACCAAACCACCTGGGCAGAAGCCGGTAATCCCCCAGCCAATCCCGAAGATCGCCGCGCCGCCAAGGAGCCTTGCATCGATATCCTTGCGTGTCGGCAGTGAAAACCCACCGGCCAGCAGGGGGTGCTTCATCTTGAACACCAGCCGATAGCCAAGGGCTGCGACGGCAAGCGCGCCGCCCATGACGAACATCAGACTTGGGTCCCAAGTGCCTGCGATGTCGAAGAAATTAAGAACCTTGGCAGGATTGGCCATTCCGGAAATCAGAATGCCAATGCCGAAGACCAGACCGAATGCGAAGGCTGAAAGGATCTTGAGCATACTGTTATCCTCCAATCGCATGGCGCAGGACATAGACGGTGATCAGGCCGGCCGTCATGAACGTCAGCGTGGCGGATATCGAGCGGGCTGAAAAGCGGGCGATTCCGCAAACGCCATGGCCGCTGGTGCAGCCAGACCCGAGAGACGCTCCGATGCCAACCAGAAACCCGCCCGCGACGAGCATAACAGGTTGAACCGGGACAGATATGTCCGGCATGCTCCCTGTTGCGGCCAGCAATGCCAGCGGCGAACAGATCAGCCCCAAAATGAATGCCGCCCGCCACGCCCAATCGGCGGATTGCGGCGACGCGAGAAGCCCATTGACGATACCGTTAATGCCTGCGATCCGGCCATGAACAGCCATCAGGGCTACGGACGCAAGACCGATAAGTATGCCGCCAAACAACGACAGCATTGGTGTAAATTCAGTCATTCATGGAATGCCTTATTAGTTTCATTAAATTGAATATAATAGGGGAGACCGTAATCTTTCAAGAGAGAAAATAGCGGAGATCGTTGCGATAGCGCTGGGCAGGTAATTTTTTATGCAAAATCGGCAACCCTGCGGCCTCTTTCAGGTTGGGGGACCTTATGATCTACTTGCAGTTTCAACGTTGGGTGGGCCGGATTGCGGGCATCGGAGTAGGGCTATGCTTTTTTCTTGCAAGCTCTGTGTTTGCCGATGAGGTCGATCCTTATAAGATTCCATTGAAGATTTTCGGCGGGTTTGAGATCGAAGGCGGTCTGGCTCCTTGCCACTTTGCTATGTGGCAACACAACCGGAATCCGGACGAGGACAAATACGCGTATCTGTTTTACATGCCCTTCGCTGCCGATGGAGCCCCACAGCCAGCAAGGCTTACCCAACAACACGGCATGAGTTTCTTTCACCTGGGGAACGTCAACATAGGTACAGCGGGTCTTGCTGCCCTTGGGATGCACCGCGCGAGGAATGATGGTTACGTAATGTGCCTCGTTGGGCTCACGATCA
>JBNKOQ010000272.1:0-5278 GCA_050294735.1 Roseibium sp.
GACATTGGTCGGTGTCTTGACCGGTATTTTTTCGCCAGCCCGCGGCTGACTGGAAATGGTCCGGGTCGGCGTCGCCATTGAGGTCAACGCAGCCACACGTTTAACCGGGCCAACCAGATTGACCAGGTTAGCGATATAGTAAGGCCCCAGATCCAGGATCGGCCCGCCACCCGGCAGGAAGAAGAAATCCGGATTGGGATGCCAGTGCTCCATGCCGTGGCTCATGACGTGACAGGTGCCGGAGGTGATCTCCCCGATCCGTCCGTCGTCGATGGCTTTGCGCGCCCGCTGATGCGCGCCGCCCAGGAATGTATCCGGCGCGGATCCCACCTTGAGTCCCTTTTCACTGGCCAGCTTGCGCATGGCGACGCCGTCCTCAAGGGTCAGGGTCAACGGTTTTTCGGAATAGACATGTTTGCCTGCCGAGAGAATGTCCTTCGACACCGGCCAATGCGCATCCGGAATGGTCAGATTGACCACAATGTCTATATCGTCCGCCTTCAGAAGATCCGGGACAGTCAGTGCGCGAACGTCATGCTCTGCCGCCCGCGCCTTGGCCGCATCCAGGTTCAGATCCGCGCAAGCGCGCACTTCCAGCCCTTTGAACAAAGGCACGAAGTTGAAATAGGTCGTGGAAATATTACCGCATCCAATGATGCCCACGCCAAGGGTATCGCTCATATTATGTGCCTTACTTACCAGTTCTTCGTCGCTGTTATTGAACGTTGCGCGAAACGGATCGCATCGTTCGGCTTGTCATGCTCCATCACGAACAAACGCGTGGGTGTCGCCTTCAAGGTGTCCATCAGACGCTTCCAATCCATTGTCCCTTGTCCGACATCCGCCCATCCGTCCTCGTCGGTGCAATCGCCATCAGGCGCAATATCCTTGACGTGAACGGCGCTCAAACGACTGCCATAGTTTTTGATCCATTCGAAAGGATCGCCGCCGCCACGCACGATCCAGGCTATGTCCGCCTCCCAGCTGATGCTTGGCGCATTGTCCAGGATCAATTGCATCGGAATGCTTCCATCGGCCAGCGGGACGAACTCGAAATCATGATTGTGCCAGCCGAATGTGTAGCCCTTGGCAGCATAGCGGCCATGCAGGACTTCGAGGCGCTTGGCAAAGGCAATCCAGCCAGCCGCATCGGCGGGGCGCTCGCTTTCAGCAAGGTGAGGACAATAAATGTGGCTGATCCCAAGCGATGACGCGATCGAAACAACCTTGTCCAGATCGTCTTCCAGCATTGTAATCGAAAAATGGCCGGATGGCATGGCAAGACCCGCCGCGTCCAGCGCCGCACGCGTTGCGCCAACATCCTCGTAAACGCCGCCATATCCCTCGACCTGGGCATAGCCGGCATCGGCGATCATCTTGAGAGTACTATCGAGCGGCGGAAATTCCCGGGCGCTATAGAGCTGGAACGAATAATCGGTCATGTCTTTCTCCTGTGCGGCCACAATCGGGCCAATCATTTACATGAGGAGCCTGCCGTAAGCGCCGATTGGCACCGAACGGCTCGGCGATTTGAAAGTCCGCAGCGAAGGCGGAAACGGGACTTCTGCTGCTCCGGGCGGGAAACCTAGATACGTTCCTCGGTCCCGGCGTCGAAAACAGAGGCATGCGCCAGATCGAACGAGACGAAAACGGCATCGCCGGGGCGGTAGCGGCTTGCACTTTCAGCGCGGACCGAAAGGGAATGGTCGCCGAGCTTTACCCAAACGAGACTGTCGGCTCCCATAGGCTCCTCAAGCTCGACGACCGCCGGCAGACAGGGGCTGGACGTCGGCTCACGCGTCAGGGTCAAATGCTCCGGCCGCGCGCCGAACACGACTTTCTGGCCATCAGAAAAGGGACCGTCCGCTTCGTAGTCTTCCAGGGTCACGGATAAACCTTCGCCCAAAATGACATGCCCGGCACCTGCATCCTGGACAATCTCCGCGGAAATGAAATTCATCGATGGAGATCCGATGAACCCGGCCACAAACAAATTGGCAGGTTTATTGTAGATCGTCAGCGGCTCGTCGAGTTGCTGAATGATACCGCCCTTCATGACAGCGATGCGATCCGCGAGCGTCAGAGCCTCGATCTGGTCGTGGGTGACGTAGATCATCGTATTTTTCAGGTTCTGATGAAGCCGCTTCAGTTCCACACGGAGTTCCGCGCGCAGCTTGGCATCCAGATTGGACAGCGGTTCGTCGAAGAGGAACACGTCAACGTCGCGCACCAAAGCCCGCCCGATGGCAACGCGTTGACGCTGACCGCCGGACAATTGCGCCGGCTTACGCTTCAGCAGCGGCTCGATCTGAAGGATCTCGGCGGCCCGGGCAATCCGTTGAGCGATCTCCGCCTTGGGCAAACCTGCGATCTGCAAACCGAACGACAGGTTTTTTTCCACCGTCATCTGCGGATACAAAGCATAGGACTGGAACACCATACCGATGCCCCGGTCTTTTGGTTCCTCCCAGGTGACATTCTTGCCGGAAATAAACACCTGCCCTTCCGTGATATCAAGAAGTCCGGCAACACAGTTGAGCAAGGTCGACTTGCCGCAGCCGGACGGCCCCAGCAACACGAGGAACTCTCCCTCGTCGATGTCCAAATTCAGGGCACTGAGCACCTCAAGTGCGCCAAACTTCAACGTCAAGTCTCTGACAGAAACGCTTGTCATGGCACTTATCCCTTCACCGCGCCGGCCGCGATGCCGCGCACAAACAGTTTTCCGGATATGAAATAGACGCAAAGCGGCACCAGGCCGGTGAGGATCGTAGCCGCCATATTGACGTTGTATTCCTTCACCCCTTGCGTCGAATTGACGATGTTGTTGAGCTGAACCGTCATCGGATAGAGATCCGGCTTGGTGTAAATCACACCGAAGAGGAAATCGTTCCAGATGCCGGTGACCTGCAGGATGATCGCGACAACGAAGATCGGCAGGCTCATTGGCAGCATGATACGGAAGTAGATCGCCCAAAAGCCTGCCCCATCAACCCGGGCCGCCTTGAACAATTCTTCCGGTACGGAGCTGAAGTAATTGCGGAACAGCAGCGTCAGGATCGGCATACCGAAGACCGAATGCACCAGCACGAGACCGGTCAGGCTGCCATAAAGACCGATTTCCCTGAGCATGATCACGATCGGATAGATCATCACCTGATAGGGAATGAAGGCCCCGACGATCAGGATCGTGAAGAACAGTTCCGCTCCCTTGAATTTCCAATTGGCCAGCGCGTAGCCATTGACCGATGCAATGGCTATGGAAAGGACGACAGAGGGCACCAGGATGCGGACCGAATTCCAGAAGCCGCGCGACAGACCTTCGCAGTTGAGCCCCGTACAGGCCTCGGACCAGGCCTTCACCCAAGGCGCGAACGTCACTTCGACAGGCGGCGAGAAGATGTTTCCGAGCCGGATTTCCGGCATGCCCTTGAGGGATGTCACGACCATCACGTAAAGCGGCAGCAGATAATAGAGCGCAACGACGATCAACGTGCCGTAGAGCATGATGTTGCGGCGGGTGATGACCTTGACGGGTTTTGCGCCCTTTGGCCCCTCGCCCAGCCTCTGCAGCCCGCCCGCATTCTGGCCCAGCTTGCCAGAACCGCCGGGAAGCGCTTGCTTGTCCGGCATGGGCGATGTCAATGGATTGAGTCCAGTTTGAATAATCTCAGACACGGCGCGATTTCCCCCCGAATTCCAGATAGGCCCAGGGCACCACAACAATCACGACCGACAGCAGCATCATGGTGGAGGCCGCGAAGCCCTGCCCGAGGTTTTGCGACAAGAACATCGTGTCGTAGACGTATTTGGCAGGAACTTCCGACGAGATTCCCGGCCCGCCTCCGGTCTGCGCGACGATCAGGTCGTAGACCTTGATGATGCCGGATGCGATCAGCACCAAAGCGGTGATGAAGATGCCGCGCATCATTGGAATGACGATGAAAAGATAGGTTTTCCAGACAGGAATGCCGTCCACACGCGAGGCTTTCCAGATGTCCTCGTCTATGCCCCTGAGGCCTGCCAGCATCAGGCACATGATCAAGCCGGTTTCATGCCATAGCCCGGCAATCAAAACGCCGTAGATAACGATGTCGGGGTTGTACAGCGGATCGAAGGTGAAACTTTCAAAGCCCATACTGCGGACAGCATGCTGAATGCCGAAATCCGGGTTCAGGATCCATTGCCACGCAAGACCGGTCACAATGAAGCTCAAAGCGAATGGGTAAAGAAAGATCGTCCTGAAGGTATCCTCGAAGCGGATCTTCCGGTCCAGAAGCGCAGCCAGAAGAAAGCCGCCAACCATAGCAAAAACGAGGGAAAAGGCCCCGTAAATTGCCAGGTTCTCTATGGATATAAGCCACTTGTTGCTGGACCAAAGACGCGTGTATTGCGCCAGTCCGACAAACTTCTCCTTGGGAAGCAGCTTGGAACTCGTAAAGGAGTAGAGAACCGTCCAGGCCGTTCCTCCAACGAAAACCACGCCAGCCGTCGCGATCATCGGGATCGCAGCCATTTTGGCGCTTAAATTCCGGTGCCACCTAAAGGGGCGCTTTGCAACCGCCATACTTCCGAAGCCTTGTAAAACGGATGAGTTACGCAACCTTCTGGGACCGGCGGCAGATCATACTGGCTCGGACCCCGGCCGGCCCCATCCATTCCCTTGAGGAGCGGACGGGACCGGTTTGAAGGCTGAACGGTCAGGCGTCAGCTTGCGTTCGCGACAATCGAAGCAAAGCGGGCCTGGGCGTCTTCCGGGGTGATTGACGGATCATTGAAGAACTCAACGAAAATATCATTCACCTGGGTCAGGTCATCAGCGGACATGAGCTGATCGGGCGACTGAATAACGTTGCCCTTCGCCAGGATATCGAGGCCTTTCTTCATGCAGTCATTGGCTGCATCAAGATCAACATCGCCACGAACCGGCAGGGAGCCCTTCTTCAAGTTGAAAGCAACCTGGGTTTCCGGCGAAAGCATGACCTTGGCCAGCTCGGCCTGGGCCGCCGTGATTTCGGGATCATCCACTTTCGGGAAATAGAAGGCGTCGCCACCGGTCTGGATCACTTCATTGACACCCAGCCCCGGGAGACAGGTGTAATCTTCGCCTGCCACCTGACCGGCAACCTGGAATTCACCCTGGGCCCAATCGCCCATGATCTGACCTGCCGCCTTTCCGGTGATGACCATGTTGGTGGCATCGTTCCAGTTCTGAACGTTCGAATCCTTGGCCATGTCACGGGCGGCCGCAGCGGCCTTGAACACTTTGGCCAGTTCC
>JBNKOQ010000273.1:0-5229 GCA_050294735.1 Roseibium sp.
AGCAACCGAAAGCAACTGACATGACACCATGGCCAGACCAGCGCCTCAATGCGCCTGATCCCTCCACTTACTCGCCAGCGCAACAAGAGATACATGATGCAATCGCCAGTGGACCAAGGGGCGGTGTGCGGGGCCCGCTGGCGATCTGGCTGCACCGGCCGGAGCTGGCCAGGCACGCCCAGGAACTCGGCCGGTACAGCCGTTATGGAACGCTTCTTGACCCTAGGCTGTCGGAACTTGCCATTCTCGTCACGGGACGGGTGTTCGGATCCGAATACGAATGGCAGATCCACAAGGGTTTCGCACTGAAGGCAGGTCTTTCCGCCGATGTGATCGAAGCAATCCGGCAGAACAAGGCTCCGGAGTTCAGTGATCCGGCTGAGGCCGTCGTGCACGACTTTGCAAGAGCTGCCCATGAAACCCGGAATGTCGACGATGCGCTTTATGCACGGGCGGTCGAGGTTCTGGGTGAGGAGGCTGTCGTCGATCTCGTCGGCCTGCTTGGGTATTACACCCTGATTTCCCTCGCGATTAACATCTTCAAGGTTCCGCCGCTTGGTGAGGACCCCAAGCCAGAGCTTTCCAATGACTGAACAAAAACCCAGCTGGGTGCCGAACCCGCGCCCGACGGTCACCCAGCTGCCGCGCGGCGCGGCTGATTGCCACTGTCACGTATTTGGTCCGGTCGCGAAGTTCCCCTACGCGGCGGATGCCAAGTTCAAGCCGGCCGAGGCTCCCAAGGAGGCGCTGTTTGCCCTTCACGACCTCATGGGCATTGAGCGCTGTGTGATCGTTCAATCCGGTTGCCACGGCTATGATAACGGTGTTGTTGAAGATGCGATGGAAGCCCGTCCGGACCGCTATCTCGGTGTCGCTCTTGTGCCTGCGGACGTCGGGTCCTCCGAACTCGACCGCCTCGCGATCAAGGGATTCAGGGGCGTGCGTTTCAACTACATGGCCCATCTCGCGGCTGGAGCCTCCCCCGAGGAACTGCGTCAGCTGGCGCCGCGTCTGGCAGATCGCGGCATGCACCTCCAGGTCCATATGGACGCGAGCCTGATTGAGGGGATGACGCCGCTGCTTACCAGCCTGCCGGTAACGGTTGTGATCGATCACATGGGCCGGGTGGATGCTTCGCAGGGGATCGATCAGGCTCCCTTCCAGGCCCTTTTGCGGCTGCTCGACCATCCAAACCTCTGGTGCAAGGTCTCCGGCAGCGAACGGATCTCGCGGCAGGACGCCCCCTATGCGGATGCAGTGCCCTTCGCGCAGGCAATCCTGGACCGTTTTGGAGATCGTACAGTTTGGGGAACGGACTGGCCGCACCCGAATTTCCGGGCCGATCCACCCGATGACGGCGACCTGTTCGATCTGATCTCGCGCATTGCCAGGGGCCCAGAGGCCATGAAGGCGCTGATGGTGGACAATCCAGCCCAGCTTTACGGTTTTGAGGAGAAATAGAACATGGCACGCCGGCTTGAAGGAAAAGTTGCGATCATCACAGGCGCGGGCTGCGTTGGACCCGGCTGGGGCAATGGCCGGGCGGCATGCGTCAGGTTCGCCGAAGAAGGTGCCAGGATCTTTGCCGTCGACCTGAAGGCGGAGACGATGGAGGAGACCCTGAACCGCGTTCGCGCCGTTGGAGGTGAGGTCGAGCCTTACCTGTGCGACGTCACCGACGCTGCCGCGGTGGAGGCTATGGCGGCTGCCTGCATGGAACGGTTTGGCGCGATCGACATCCTCGTCAACAACGTGGGCGGTTCCGCCAAGGGTGGACCGACCGTTCTCGACGAGGAGAGCTGGGACCGGCAGATGAACTTCAACTTGAAGAGCGTCTATCTCACCTGCCGCAGCGTGCTGCCCCACATGGAGGCAAAGAGATCCGGCTCGATCATCAACACCGCATCCACTTCGGGAATCCGCTATACCGGCTCGCCACAGGTGGCCTATGCGTCTGCCAAGGCCGCGATCATCCAGTTCTCCAAAGTCGTGGCCGTCGAATTCGCGCCCAAAGGGGTGCGGGTCAACACGGTCGTGCCCGGTCAGCTGCACACGCCCATGGTTGAGGCGCGCCTTGCGGGTCAGCGCGCTGGTGGCGACGTGGATACGCTGCTTGCCTCTCGCGTGAAGCGGATACCGCTTGGCTGGATGGGGGATGGCCGGGATAGTGCGAACGCCGCGCTGTTTCTGGCCTCGGACGAAGCGCGGTTTGTCACCGGCACTGAAATCATCGTTGATGGTGGGATGAGCGCCCGCTGCGACTAAAAAGCATTTGCCATGCCGCTCGTGTTGGAGAGCGGCATGGCGAACGGATCACGTTTTTGCCCGCGCCTCAAACCGCGTGATCAGTTTGATGATCCAGGGAATATTCGGCATGAAGATCAGGATACGGGTCAGCTGAAACGCGGTTACCAAAGCGACATCCACGTGGAGAAACTTGGCCGTTAGCGCCATTTCGGTGACCCCACCGGGGGCCGATCCCAGAACGAGGACCTCCCAGTTCTGACCGGAAATTTTCGCCAGCGCGATGGCGGTGGCCGAAACAAAACCGAGCAGCAGCAGTGTGCTGGTGACCGAAGCCGCGACCAGCTTCTTGCCCTCCGTGAACAGGCTGCGCCGGAACGTGGAACCGAGCCAGGTTCCAAGAACAATCTGTGCAATCGAAAGAACTTCCTTCGGGAAGGGTGTCAGCTCCAGCCCCGACGCGGTGAGCGCAGACGTCAGGACAAGTGGTCCAAGGAAATTCGGGTTCGATAGTCCGAGCTTCCTGAACAAAACCGCTCCCGTAACCGCCAGCAGTGCCAGAACAGCGATGGCCGGAAGATCGATGCTTCTCTCGAGAACCGTTCTCGTGCGGTCCGGCCAGCCATCAATAGCGAATACGGAGATGGGTACCAGAATCACCACGGATGCAATGCGCACTGTCTGAGACAGAATGACAGGGGCTGGATCACAGCCGCATTTTTCCGCCATCAGCGCGGCTTCAACCGGGCTGGTTGGAAACACGCTCAAGATCGCGGAAGGCAGTCTGAGGCCTGTATGTCTTGCAAGTCCTACCCCGATTGCCAGCGCGAACAAGGCGCTGATGAAGGCCGACCCGATCATCAGAGGGGCAAGATTGAGGAGCGCGGCAAATGCTGTCGGTGAGAAAGCCAGCCCAACTTGCGCCGCCACGGTCATTTGGCCGAGCGGCCGGGTCCGGATGGGGACCGGTGCGGTTGCGATGCCGCTCATGTAGAGACCCGCGGTGAGGATCAGCGGCCCGATCATCCATGGAAGTGGAATTCCAAGTCTGCTGAACCCCCAGCCAGCACAAGCCGTGGCAGCATACAGGGAAGACAGGGAGAGAATCCGTTTTAGACGGGAAAGCATTGAGGCATTCATTATCGGCTTGGTTACACTTGGCTTGGCAGGGGTAGGTCACCCGTGCCTCGCCGGAAGGCCCTGGAGGTATTATGAGTGTATCCCAACAGCGGGCAGGGCACACCTGACTGAGATCAACCGTTGGTTAGTCCACTCAAATCATTGGTTATGAAACCGGATCCCGCGGACCAATGTCACTTCAGGAGGCAACGGGGTTCTAAACTGGACAGTAGTGGGTCAAGCCCGAGCATGAGGAAGGTGCATTGGGATTTTTTCAATACCCTATTGGGAGCTTTGCAGCAGGAAGGAGGTCAGTGCGGTATTAAAGTCGTCGGGGCATTCGATGTTAATGGAGTGCCCGCCACCGAGGTCCACCACGGGTATCTCGGGGTGCGTATTCCGCAGCCAGTCCCGTGTCGGCTGAAACCGTTTTTCTTTCTGTCCGTTGATCAGAAGCGTGGGGATACGAAGGTCCGCAAGCCGGGACGCTGAGCTCAATCTTGGGATTGTCTCCTCCTGAAGCAGAGCAAAGCCTGGAGCATCGACCGCATCCGCGGCGTGGCTCAGGAGATCGCGAATCTCCGCCGGAAAGCGCCGGGCGTGAGCAGGATGATAGGGCATCCGGTGGATCGCGTCGTGCCCACGCTGTTTGATCGCGCACACGAGTTGACGATGCGCCTCCTGCGCGTCTTGCGGCCAGTCTCTTCTAAGGGCCGCGTTGGCGTTCGTGAATACATGGGCAATGCAGCGTTCAGCGTAATCAAGGGCGTACCGTAAAGTCAGGCCCGCCCCGAAGCTTTGGCCGCAAATATACCATCGCGTGATCCCGAGTTCGTCCCGGACCCGGTCCAGCGCCTGCACGATTGTCTCCGGACGGGCATCGTGAGCGGACCGGGGAGGTGGCGATGCTCCATGGCCAGGCAGATCGACTGTGATCAGCCGGAAATGCCTGCTCAGTTCGCTGTTCGGCCTCCAGTGAAGCCTGCTGGAAAGCAGCCCGTGTACCAGCAGCAGGGGCGGCAGGCCGCTCTCCGGTTGCGCCTCATAGGCAAGAGGAAGCGATTGCGTCCTTACGCCTGAATGAGGCCCTTTTCTTCCATCCATCTTTTTACCGTCTCCAGCACTTCTGCCGGCCGCTCGAACGGCAGCAGGTGGCCCGAACCATCTATCACGAGAGACTGGGCGTCTGGAATGAGCGCCGCGATTTCCGCATGAGCCGCTTCCGTGGAGAGCTTGTCTTCGGCGCCGGTAATCAGCAACACCGGAAAACCGAACTGAGGCAGATAGGCGGAGGCGTCGGGCCGTGTCACGAGCGCGCGGTTCTGGCGTTCATGAACCTCTTTCGGACAGTCCAGCACCATTGCCCGGATACGGGCAACCAGTTCCGGATCCTTTGCATTTTCCGGAGAGACGACCTTGGGAACCCAGTTCTCCGCATACGTTTTCATGTCGGCATTTGCTTCGGCGATGCGGGCTTCCCGGTGAGCCGGTTCCGCTTCGTTGGCCGCCTTGTGGCCCGTGCTGGCCAGGACCATGCCCTTGACTCGGCCGGGGGCCTGTCTGCCCATCTCCATAGCGACACGACCGCCCATGGAATGAGACAGGATAACGACGTCTCCCTCAGCTTCGGCGAGGGCGCGGGCAGCCATTGCTTCAAGCGTGCCGTCTTGCGTCGTGTCTGCCACATAGACCGCGCTGAAATGGCTTTTCAGCCCTTCTGTGACGGAAGCCCAAGTCCGGGCATCGGACATAATTCCGGGGATTGCTACGAGAGTGACCATATGCTGATTGCTCCGCTTCTTTACCACGTCCGCAGACGTGAATGATTTAATACTGGACACCAGTCATAGCGGAAACTGCTTGCCG
>JBNKOQ010000274.1:0-5187 GCA_050294735.1 Roseibium sp.
CAATCAGAACATGGGGCATGAAGGCGCGGAGATTCGGCTCACCGTCGCCGATGCTCCCGGCGCGAAAGCCTATGAGATGCTGGGACATGACATTCGTCTTGGGCAGGTGATCAGCAATCTGCTCGACAATGCGCGGTCCTTTTCGCCGGTCGATGGATTTGTGCACGTCGGGTTGTCGCGCGAGGGAGGAGAGATCATCGTCACGGTGGACGACGATGGTCCGGGCATTCAGGCGGAGAACACCGACAGAATTTTCGAGCGTTTCTACACGGACAGGCCGGATGGCGAGGGATTCGGAAATAATTCCGGTCTCGGCCTGTCCATCTCCCGGCAGATCATTGAGGCGCATGGCGGTCAGATAACAGTCGAAAACCGGATGCAAAAAGACGGCCCGGACGGTGAAGGCCGCATTCTGGGTGCACGTTTTATAATTCGGCTACCGGCTGGAACATCAAAATGACCTCCCCCACGATACACGCGGGCTGTGTTGTGATTGGCACGCTGGGCATTCTTGTCCGGGGCAAGTCAGGGGCAGGCAAATCGGTTCTATCCGACACATTGATTGAAGCCGCGAGAGTGCGGGGTGGATTTGGCGCGCTGGTCAGTGATGACCGGACCAGTCTTGAGGTTCGCTCCGGTGTCTTGATTGCGTCGGCTCCGGACAATCTGAAGGGTCTTATCGAGGTGCGGGGGATGGGGATCGTTCCGGCCCCCTATGAGGCGGAGGCTGCCGTTCGTCTGGTTGTGGAGCTTGCAGATCCATCGGAGGTCGAGAGACTGCCGGATCAGCCACTGGCAACAGTCGAAGTGGCGGGGCTCGAAGTGCCGGCAGTTTACGTGTCGTCAATGGATATATCTGCGGCTGTTCGCAGTGTGCGCTGGGCTCTGAGAAGGCTTTTCCCCAACGGCCCGGACTACGTTTGAGGATTTATGTGCAATTTTGCTTGCATGTGATGGAACGGTTGCCGACAGTGCAGCAAATGAAAACGGTCGCGATAGCGGCCCCGGAAAGGCATTCAGGTCGCGGAACTCATGATCGGTCTTGTACTCGTAACTCATGGACGCCTCGCTGAGGAGTTCAAGTCGGCCCTGGAACACGTTGTGGGTCCTCAGGAACAGGTCGAGACGATTTGTATCGGTCCGGATGACGATATGGAGCAGCGCCGCCAGGACATTCTGTCTGCGGTGGAAGCGGTGAACACCGGAGATGGTGTCGTCCTTTTGACGGACATGTTCGGCGGCACACCGTCCAATCTTGCGATTTCAGTCATGGACGGAAAATCGGTGGAAGTCGTTGCTGGCGTAAATCTTCCGATGCTGATCAAACTTGCCAGTGTGCGAAGCGACAAGGTGCTAGCAGAAGCGGTCGACGAGGCACGTCAGGCTGGGCAGAAGTATATTTCTGTCGCAAGCCAGGTCCTCTCTGGACAGACGTGAGGGTAAGACACAGGCTGTGCTTGAAAAAGATCTGACCATTGTCAACCAGCGCGGGTTGCATGCGCGCGCTTCTGCAAAGCTGGTAAAACTCGTCGAGACATTCGATGCGGACGTCCAGGTGTCGAAAGACGGCCAGACCGTCGGCGGAACGTCCATCATGGGATTGATGATGCTGGCGGCCAGCACAGGGAGCTGCATTCACGTGGCTGTTGCAGGCACACAGGCCGAAGCGGCCATGAGCGCGATCTCCGATCTCGTGGAAGACGGGTTTGGGGAACAGGACTGAGACCCTCCACAGGTGCGGGCAATTCGTGAAGCGGAAGCCTTCATTCGGGCGTTGAGCCGATAAGCTTCTTGCGGTCCGGCTCGAAATTTCCCGCTTGAGCAATGGTAGATGCGATGACGTTTGGATAGCGCCGCGGAAACACCATCAGGCGTGAACAGCCGATTGCCTGGAAAGGGAGAGATTGATGCGATTGCCCAAAATCGTCGAGGTTCTCAGCCTATGTCTTGTGGCCGCAGCGGCGATCGTTCCCGGAGGGGCGAAGGCTTCCGAAGCTGAAGAAATTCTGCGCGGTATCAACGCGGGGTCCTGCGAAGGTCAGGAAGTGGCTTCCGTCATTTATTTTCAGACACCGTTGGAAACGCTGGATTTGTCCTGCGGATACGAACGTCCCGGTGGTCCCAAGGCAACGGGGGAGAGCCGCTTTCTCATTGCCTCCATTTCCAAGCTCTTTCTGGCAGTCGCTTTCCTGCAGCAGCAGGAGCGGGGAGTTCTGGGTATTGATGACCCGGTGACGAAGTGGCTCCCGGCAGATGTAACGCGAGCCTTTGGAACATTGGATGGGGTGACAATTGCCCATCTCCTTTCCATGACCAGCGGCATCCCGGACTATCTGAGCGATGATTTCAATGACACAGCGCGGGAGATGGTCCGTGCCGGGCTAAGCGGACGGAAAATCCTCCTGTACGCTCTTGAGGGAGCGGCCCGGGCACCTCGCCTGTTTGAACCGGGAAAGGCCTTCGACTATTCCAATACAAACTATTTGCTGGCCCAGCTTATCTTGGAGCGGGCAACTGGAAAAGCCATGCACGAGGTCCTGCGCGCGGGTGTGTTCAATCCGGCTGGTTTGGAAAATACATCCGTTCTCGGGTTCGGCGGCGGTGAGTTGGTTGTCGGATATGAGGATATGGGCGAGGGGCTGGTCCCGATCGATTCCTATCACGCGGGGGTTGGGCTTGGAGATGGCGGCCTTGTCGCGACCGCAGAAGATGTGGCGCGTTTCTATCAGGTGCTTTTTGAAGAGCGCGGTCTTCTGACAGAAAGAAGCCTGGAGCGGTTGCTGTTTGATCCGGTCCATGCGGGCTACGGCTTGGGTGTCGAGATTGACCGGCTTTCTGATGGTACCGTTATCGTCGGACATTCTGGTGAGCACATTGGCTTTACCTCCGACGTTCGGCATGTGCTGGGGGAAGACATAACCGCGGTCATTTTGGTTGCGGAAGCCAAGGCCGATGTTTCTGTCACTGACGATCTTCTCGCCGCCCGGCAATAAGAATAGGGATCTTTGCCGGGGTCTGGCGAGCGTATACGTGGGTTCGATATAAAGAAATCTTTATATCTTCGTTGCTAGATAGTGATCCTCGCGTTATAAGACGCGCTGTATGAACGGGGGGCGCGCTGCCTCCAGCAGGCGGCTGCGGTTACATTGACCGTATCCCCATCATTTGAAACCTTGCTTTCTCTGCAGGGCGAAGCATTCAGGACGTTTTTCATGAACGACTACATCGTCAAGGACATCGGGCTCGCGAGCTGGGGCCGGACAGAAATCGAAATCGCCGAGCACGAAATGCCGGGGCTGATGGCTTGCCGTGAGGAATTCGGCAACTCGAAGCCTCTCAAGGGGGCTCGCATTGCCGGCTCGTTGCATATGACGATCCAGACAGCTGTGCTGATTGAGACACTTGTGGCTCTCGGTGCCGAAGTTCGCTGGGCGTCCTGTAACATCTATTCGACCCAGGACCAGGCTGCGGCGGCAATTGCTGACGCGGGCATTCCTGTCTTTGCCATCAAGGGCGAGACCCTTGAGGAATACTGGGACTACGCCGACAAGATTTTCGACTTCCCCGAAGGCGCCAACATGATTCTGGATGACGGTGGCGACGCCACCATGTACATCCTCATGGGCGCACGTGTGGAAGCTGGTGAAACCAGCCTTCTGGAAAATCCGGGCTCCGATGAGGAAGTTTGCCTCTTTGCCCAGATCAAGAAGCGCATGGCCGCGAACCCAGGCTGGTTCACCAAGCAGAAAGAACTGATCCAGGGCGTTTCGGAAGAAACCACCACCGGTGTTCTGCGTCTTTATGAAATGCAGAAGAAGGGCCAGCTGCCGTTCCCGGCGATCAACGTCAACGACAGCGTGACCAAGTCCAAGTTCGACAATCGCTACGGTTGCCGCGAATCCCTGGTTGACGGCATTCGCCGCGGCACAGACGTCATGATGTCCGGCAAGGTTGCTGTGGTCTGCGGTTACGGCGATGTGGGCAAGGGCTCCGCCCAGTCCCTGGCTGGTGCCGGCGCCCGCGTGATCGTCACCGAGATCGATCCGATCTGTGCGCTTCAGGCGTCCATGGACGGTTTTGAAGTCAAGACGATGGAACAGGCGCTTCCGGAAGGCGACATCTATGTCACCGCGACGGGCAACAAGGACATCATCACCTTCGAGCACATGAAGGGTATGAAGGACATGGCGATCGTCTGTAACATTGGTCACTTCGACAATGAGATCCAGGTCGCCGCGCTGAAGAACACCAAGTTGCGCCCGGTCAAGGACCAGGTCGACATGTACGAATTCCCGGACGGCAAGCGTATGATCCTGTTGTCCCAGGGGCGTCTCGTGAACCTCGGCAACGCGACGGGGCACCCGAGCTTCGTGATGTCCGCCAGCTTCACCAACCAGGTTCTTGCGCAGATTGAGCTTTTCACCAAGGGTGATCAGTACGGCAAGGAAGTCTACGTTCTGCCGAAGCATCTGGATGAAAAGGTTGCACGCCTGCACCTCGAGAAACTCGGTGTCACGTTAACAGAGCTGTCGGACAGCCAGGCCCAATATCTGGGGATTAATAAATCCGGGCCTTTCAAGTCAGAGCACTACAAATATTGATTCTGAGCGGCTTCGGGCACTAGATGTAGAATCTGCCCGGAAAACAGCACTGCGAAAAGTGTTAACGGGATTCTTCAATTTGAAGGGTTCCGTTAACTTTTCATTCAGAGACTCTTCTGCGCGATTCCCAAAAAGGTTATGGTTTTAACGAATCAGGGGCCAAGAGGCACAAGCTTTTGATTTGTACCCGGCACCCCGGGTAAAAAGGCGGCGTAAGGGGATCATGAAATGCCGATAGTCGGCTTAGACGGCGCGCGCATAGGCGCGACGTGGCGGGAAAGGATTCGGGCGACGGCAAAGCTGGCAAGTGTCAGTGCTGCTGCCATGATGGCTAGCCATGTTCCCGTAAAGGCCGCGGCGATTTTTGAAGTTTCCTCCCCTGAAATCAATCCCGACAATATGGTTTGGCTTGGCGCGCTGGGCGGTGTTTGCGCCTTTGCGGTGACCGCCGCGATCGCGACCGAGACGGATATTCCGAAGCGCACCGCGATGATCGACGCGGCGTGGAAGATCGTCCGTGCGGACATGCCCTATATCCCGATTCACCACCAGGTGATCGCCTGGGGCCTGTCGGACAAGCTCGATC
>JBNKOQ010000275.1:0-5186 GCA_050294735.1 Roseibium sp.
ACCTGCATGGTGACGAGAACGCCAGTGGCGATGGCAAGGGCGGCAACTGCCGCCCAAGCCCCGTAGCGAATGAGTTTCAAACCAGACATGGTGTCCTCAATTCATCTTTTTCATCTTGCTGTGGTCCATGGCGCCATCTTTCATTTTGCCATGATCCATACCCTTCGAGCCCATCTTTTCGACGGCCATTTCCACGGTCACGTCGCCAGCTTTTTCAAATGTCAGCGTAACCGGGGCTTTCGTGCCTTCCTTGAGTGGCTCTTTGAGCTGCATGAACATGATATGAAAACTGCCGGGTTTCAGCACGGCTGTGCCTCCAGCTGGAATTTCCAGTCCGTTTTCGAGCTGCCGCATGGTCATCACGCCGTCATTGACCGCCATCTCGTGGATCTCCGTCCGTCCGGCAATGGGAGACGAAGCCCCGATAAGGCGGTCTGCTTCCGCGCCGGTATTCTGAATTTCCGCAAAGCCACCCGCGGCAGGAGCTTTCGGCGGGGTTGCACGGGTCCAGGGGTGGTTGATGGTCAGGTCGCCGAGTTTGTATTCATGAGCTTGGGCGGAAAGGGAAGCAAGCGAGATCAGGGCCGCAGCGGCCAGGGATTTCAAAACGGTCATTGTTACATTGATCCTGTAAAATTTATTGTGTTCCGGCACGGGTGTGCCGGGCGGGTATCAGGTCAATGTGGCTGGTGGTGCTCGGATCAGGCCGCCAGTGCGCCCCTTTGAAAACAGCTTGACATCGTTGCTGGTGAAATCCGGGCTGGACGTGCCGGAAACGGCACCGGCAAACGCCGTAACAGCCGGAGGAGCTATTCCGGTAAAATGGGCAAGATGAGTGCACGTCGTGCCGCAGATGCAATGGGCGGGGTCGTGCTGGCCGCCCAGCGGAAGCGGAGAGCCCGTGTCTGGTGACTGCTGGCACAGAATGCCGAAGCCTTGCGCTGCCACTCCTGGAGAAATGGCAAGGCCAGCCATGATGACCGTTACCCTGAGACCAAGCGCAAGCATGGCCAGGATCGCCAGAGGATGGCGTTCCTGCCGCAGCATTTGGAACAAGGTCGGACGGTTCATCATGGGCGGACTATGATCGGTAATAGCTGATCCGTCGAGTGGTGATTTGTCTCAGGTTGCGCTATCGCAAATTGACGGACGTTAACTTTCACAGATGTCGTTAATTCAGATCATTTCTGGCTGTCCAGATCGAGGTCGGGTCTTTTATCTTCCTCGTCCCCTGCCAGCTCGGCGTCCCGTTCCTCAGAGGTGATGACCTCCTCTGTGATGACATCCGTCTCAGGACTGTAAATTTCGTCGTCATAGGCCGGGAACTCCTCCGGCGGGATGACGTAAGGAGCATCGACATCGAGCGGCTCCGGCGAAATGACGGTGCCGACCTGGGCCGATGCGGCATATTCGAAGTCGACCTTCTCTTCCGGATCGATGGCGCTGCGGGCAAACAGGCGGGTTAGAATGAAAGTTGCCATGGCAAGTTCTACTGCGGCGACCAGGAAATACAGCCCCGAGGGGCCAATTTGCCCCATAAGAAAAGAGGCTCCGAACGGGCCGGCGACAGATCCGAGGCCGAAGGCCAGTAGAAGGCCGGAGGATGTTTCGACAAAGTCTTCCGAAGCCGCATAGTCGAACGCATGAGAGACGGCGATGGCGTAGGCCGGCTGCGAGCAGATGCCGATAGCAACGGCAAGGATGGTTGCGGTTGTGACATTCACCGGCGCCGCAATCGCTATCCCCAAGGCTACAAAGGAAGTAGCGATGGCAAGGCCCATCAAAACCAGACGGCGGTCCATCCTGTCGGAGAGGCGTCCGACGGGCCATTGGGAGAGCATACCTCCCGCGATAATCGCTGCGGCGTAAAAGGCGGCTTCATTTGTCGTCATGCCGATCTTGGAGCCATATAGCGGTGTGAGAGACCACAAAGCGCCATTGGCGACGCCGATCAGCAGTGCAGCAACCATGGCCGCAGGCGAGTTCTTATAGAGTTTGATCGGCCGGAACCGGACGAGGGTAATCGGAGCGGGCTGGTTTGCCGAGGTAAGCGCAACCGGGATGACCGCAAGGCTGACTGTGACCGAGGCAATCGCAAAGGGAACGAACGAGGTGATGTCCATGCCTGAAATGGAAACCTGCCCGATCATCATGGAGGCGAACAGGATCACAATGTAGGTCGACATGATGGTGCCGCGGTTTTCATTTGTGGCTGTTTCGTTCAGCCAGCTTTCGACGATGGTGTAAAACCCGGCAAGGCAGAAGCCGGATATGATCCGGATGAGGAACCAGGCGACCGGATTGATCGCAATCGGATGCAGGATGGCTGCGGCGGACATCAGGGAAACAACTGCGGCGTAGGCCCGAATGTGCCCGGCCCGCATGATGACATGAGGAGCACCCAGACAGCCAAGAACCAGACCGATGAAATAAGCCGAAGAAATCGC
Organism: Roseibium sp.; assembly: GCA_050294735.1. GTDB lineage: Bacteria > Pseudomonadota > Alphaproteobacteria > Rhizobiales > Stappiaceae > Roseibium. Next base: position 2,448 of record JBNKOQ010000275.1, read on the forward strand.
ACCGATCTGCAGGTCGCTGAAATGAGCACTGTTGGCGGCCAATGGCAAAAGCGTGGACTGTAAGCCATGCCCAAGCACCAGAAGGGCGACAGATATCAAAAGGGCGGAAGCGGATGCCAGCATCTGCACCATGGAACACCTCGGTACGGGTTTGTGCAAAACAAAAAGCGCCCCCGGCGCCGCTCATATGCGGCTAACAGCCTTCTCAGTCCGCGCGCAAGCTGTCAATCATTTAACAGTGGATGAACCACCCGCACCATCCGCGCGGGACGCAGCGATGCAGTGAGCGCATCAGGCCCGTTGGGATGTTCCCACGTAAGTTTCGCCCAGAGCCTGGAAGACCTGCTTCATGATGCCTTCGCAGGTGAGCCCCGCATCCCGGTACATGATTTCGGGCTTGTTCTGATCCTGATAGACGTCGGGCAGGGTCATCGTTCTGACTTTTAAACCGCTGTCGAGCAGCCCGAGTTCGGCAAGCTTGGACAGCACATGGCTTCCGAAACCGCCAATGGCGCCTTCTTCGACTGTAATCAGAACTTCGTGCTCCCGTGCGAGGCGTATCAGCAAGTCAGTGTCCAATGGCTTGGCAAAGCGCGCGTCGGCGACGGTTGTCGAAAGTCCGGCTGCGTCAAGTTCCTCGGCCGCCGCCAGACATTCCTTCATGCGGCTGCCGAAAGAAAGCAGGGCAATCTTGGTTCCCTCACGCCGGATCACGCCTTTGCCTATTTCGAGCAGGCTGCCACGGTCCGGCAGGTCGAGACCAACACCTTCTCCGCGCGGGAAGCGGAACGAGAGGGGCCCCTCGTCATAGGCAACAGCGGTTGCCACCATGTGGCGGAGCTCCACCTCGTCGGCGGCGGCCATGACGACGAAATTAGGCAGGCAGGAGAGGTACGTCGTGTCAAACGCACCCGCATGTGTTGCCCCGTCCGCTCCGACGAGACCCGCCCGGTCAACGGGGAAGCGGACCGGAAGTTTCTGAATGGCGACATCATGCACAACCTGATCGTAGGCCCTTTGCAGGAAGGTCGAATAGATCGCGACGAATGGCTTGAACCCTTCTGTCGCAAGCCCTGCAGCAAATGTCACAGCATGCTGTTCTGCAATGCCGACGTCGAACGTGCGGCTGGGGAATGCCTCCTGGAACAGATCAACACCAGTGCCGTCCGGCATTGCGGCCGTGATGGCGACCACCTTGTCGTTGTCTTGGGCTTCGCGAACCAGGGATGTCGCGAACACATTGGTGTAGCTCGGCGCATTGGCCTTCGGCTTGGACTGTTTGCCGGTGACCACGTCGAACTTGGCGACCCCGTGATACTTGTCCTTGGCCCCTTCAGCGGGACCGTAGCCCTTGCCCTTTTGGGTCACCGCATGGATCAGCACCGGACCGTGGTGTGTGTCGCGCACGTTCTTCAGAACAGGTAGTAAGTGTTCCATGTTGTGGCCGTCGACAGGGCCGACATAATAAAAGCCGAGTTCTTCAAAGAGCGTTCCGCCCGTCCAGAAGCCTCTGGCATATTCTTCCGCGCGAGCAGCTTTTTCCTGCAGCGGCTTGGGCAGGTTTTTCGCAATGCTCTTGGCCGCGTCCCGCAGCGACTGATAGGTCGGTCCAGACACGAGCTTGGCAAGATAGGCTGACATCGCACCGACGGGTGGCGCGATCGACATGTCGTTATCGTTCAAGATGACGATGAGACGGGAGCCAAGATGCCCGGCGTTGTTCATCGCCTCATAGGCCATCCCTGCGGACATGGCGCCATCTCCGATAACCGCGATGACATTATTGTCCTTACCTGCGAGATCACGGCCAATCGACATTCCAAGCCCGGCGGAAATCGATGTCGACGAATGAGCCGCGCCGAAGGGGTCGTATTCGCTTTCCGACCGTTTGGTGAATCCGGAGAGGCCGTTGCCCTGGCGTAACGTACGGATTCTATCCCTGCGCCCTGTCAAAATCTTGTGAGGATAGCATTGGTGGCCAACATCCCAGATCAGCTTGTCGTCCGGCGTGTTAAAAACATAATGCAAGGCGACGGTCAGTTCGACGACGCCGAGGCCTGCCCCAAGATGGCCTCCGGTGATTGAAACGGCATCAATCATCTCTGTGCGCAATTCATCGGCGATTTGCGGCAGTTCTGCTTCATCGAACGTGCGCAAGTCCGCCGGAGTGTTGATCCGGTCGAGAAGTGGGGTCGAGGGCTTGGAAGTCACGCTGGGTACGGCTCCAGTGAATATTTATGAGCAGGCAGGCTTACACGAAGCTTAGATAGGGCGCAAATCCGGCTTTGGAACGATTGTATTTTATGCCAAGAAGCGCACATTTCGGGAAAATCCCGACCAAAACATCGCTAAAAGTACCAATTCTCCGCAGAATTGATTTATTAGTCACCCATATGGGTGATGCATTTAGTTCGGAAGTAGAATAAAAAGTCTGAGTGGTCGATGGGGCCACGTGCACAGTGATCAACTGGGGCCGTGTTTTCACGGCCCCTTTTTTTCATTTTAGCCGTGGAAACCGATGGCCTTTCGGGTGCGCATGAATTTGGACGCCAGCACTTGGCGAGGATTCAGAACAATCCACCCAGGCTGAGGATGAGCTGGGTCAGTTCCAACTGCGATTGGGTGCCGGTCTTCTCATAAATCCGGCGCAAATGCGTTTTGGCGGTGTTCCGCGTAATCTTGAGATCCTCCAGGGTTTCCGGGAGAGACCCGTTGGACGCGAGTTTGTGGGCGAGGCGG
>JBNKOQ010000276.1:0-5117 GCA_050294735.1 Roseibium sp.
ATTACGTCGGCCTTACCAGTCGCTGTAGCATTTAAGAGGAACATGCACCCCTTACCGGTCATTGTAGCACTGACATGCGTGTGTGTTTTGGGAATGGGTGTGCACCTTGGGAATATGCGTGTGAAGGATATCACCCCGAAGCTTGTGCGCGGTCTGGGGAAGAAGATTTACCCAACCGCCGCTTGCGACACGTGGCGTCGGCAGGTGGTCACACCCGTTTGCGCTGTAATCAACAATGCGCACCAGGAGAAAGGCACGCCGCCGATCCGTGTTGCCTCTTACACTGCAAGGGAGCGTCAGGAGCAGGACGAAGCGCGAGGAAAGCAAAGCCGCAAGGAGAAAACGCCCGGTTCGTGGGAGTGGCTGGACGCATTCCGAGAACATGCGAACCGCTATCAAGCTGCCCTTGCCCTCTTCCTGTTCACTACGGGATCACGGATCACCCAGGCAATCGAGCTGGAACCAACAGACCTGGACTTGCAGAATGGCCGCGTGTGGCTTCCCGCAGCAAAGGGACACCCGGCGCAATGGGTCGACATCATGCCCGAAATAGTCGTTGAACTCGCCAATCTTCCCGCCAGAAATGGCCGTGTGTTCGGCTATCAGCAGCGTTGGGGGGTCTACAAGGCATGGAAGACATGCTGCAAAAAGGCAGGCGTTGAATATATCGCGCCGCATGCAGCAGGCCGCCACGGTTTTGGGACTGAATTGATCGTTCGTCAGGGTGTTGACCCTGTCACCGCGGCAAAAGCTGGCCGCTGGTCATCCCCCAAGGTGCCGCTTGATACCTATGCGCACGCCGAGGACAGTTCACGGAAGGTTCATGAGGCGTTCGCCCGTGGCAGGGATGACAGATCTACAAAACCCAAACATCACAAAAACATTGGCACAGTTAAGCGATTGAGCCCTAAGGCGAAATAGAGAACAGGCAACTTTCTTGGTAAGGGAGAGGCCGAGAGTTCAAATCTCTCCGGCAGCACCATTTTCCAATATATATATCAGAACGACATCCGCCCGAGCGGCTTTGCAATCGAGGTAGCTCCCGGGTGATCGGACGTTCGGCCGGTTAACTTGCCGCTGTACCTTTCGCCTAATCGCTGTGCACCGACGCGCCGAGCTGGCGGGAAATGCTGCGGCAGACGGTCAGCAAGGCTTCCCGGCTGTCTTCCAGCGGCACGATGGACGTACCCGAAAGCCTGTTGACGAACGGGATTGTCAGGGCCGCGACGACCTTGCCGGAGAAATCCCTGATCGGAGCAGAAACGTTGGTCACCCCCTCGATGGTCAGAGAAGCATTTTCGCAGTAACCCTTGGCCCTCACGTCCTCCAGGCCGGCGACAAAATCGCACCGCCGCTCTTCCGGACCTTCTGCCACGTCCAAAAGCGCTTCTCTGGCACGCTCATCCATCCAGGCTGCCAGAACCCGCCCGGAAGCTGTATCAAACAAGGGAATCTGCGCACCAAGCCGCACGGAGGTGACATTGTTGTCCGGGCAATCGACCTGGGCGATCACCAGCACCTTGCCCGAATGCAGGATGGCGAGATGAAGCGACTGGTTGATCTCGTCCGCCAGACGCTGCATTTCCTCGCCCGCGATCGCTGTCAGGCGGCGAATCGGCGGATGCTTGTGCGCAATCTCGAACATCTTGGTCGTCAGCGCATAACGGTCGCCGTCTTCGCTTAATTCCACATAGCCGCGCTGCCGCAGCACCATGAGCATGCGGAAGATTTCGGATGTGGTGCGGCCCAATGTCTTGGCGACTTCCGCCTGGGTCTTGCCACGGGCCTCACCGGCCAGCAGCTCCAGAATATCCAGCCCCTTGGAAAGGGCCGGAGCGCGGTATTTGTCGTCATCGATCTTGTCGGTCATGCGCCACCAATTTGTTTCACGAGCCGGAATATAGCCCGGCGCAAGAAAATATGAAACCAATTCACCACGGATGAAATTTAAGTTTAATATATAAAATTGACTTTCATTTTTAAACTTCACCTCTAAAATGCGTTCAGGAGGAAGCGATGAATTCAAAAATTATCCTGCGCGGCATGACCTGGTCCGACCCCCGCGGCTACGATCCGATGATCGCAGCCGCAACGGCATTTGAGGCCCTGGCCCCGGGCGTCACGATCACCTGGGACAAACGCTCGCTGCAGGAATTCGAAAGCACACCGGTTGAACAGCTGGCGGAACACTATGATCTTCTGGTCATTGATCATCCGCACGTTGGGACAATCGTCGCGCAAAACTGTCTCCTGCCGATGGACGACGTGGTTCCGGATACAGTGCTGCTGCAACTGGCCTCGGAAAGCGTTGGCCGCAGTTTCGAAAGCTATCGTTACCAAGACAGGCAATGGGCCCTGCCGCTCGATGCCGCTGCCCAGGTTCAAGCCTGCAGGCCTGACCATTTGCCCGGACCTGTGGCCAGATGGGCGGACGTCGTCTCCCTCGCCCGGGACGGCAAGGTCATCTGGCCGCTCAGATCGCCGCATATCCTGATGTCATTCTTCACGCTGATGGGCAACATCGGTTCGCCCTGCAGTGTCGTGCCAGGCTCCTTCGCAGCCCCCGAGGCGGCTCTGAAAGTGCTCGGCGCCATGCAGACCGTCTACGATGCAATCGACCCCGAATGCCGTGCCATGGATCCCATTGCAGCCCTCGACGCGCTGGCGGGCAGCAAGACACACGCGTTGATCCCTCTAACCTACCTCTACAAAGGATACGCAAATCCGGCTTACCGGGAAGATCCGGTCCGGTTTCACGACATTCCGGCTCTCGGCACGGCAGGACCGCTTGGCTCCGCCCTCGGTGGCACGGGGATCGCCATTTCAGCTCAAACAAAACATCCGGAGCTTTGTGGCAAATTCTCTGAATGGGTGGCGGGTGCGGCGATCCAGTCAACGCTTTATACGGACGCCAATGGCCAGCCCGGCAATGCCGCGGCCTGGAGCGATCCTGAGGTCAATGCTGCGGTGGGCAACGCCTATTTCAACACCCGGATGACCCACGAAGCTGCCTGGCTGCGGCCTCGGCATGACGGATATATGGCGTTTCAGCAGGATGGCTCGGACATCCTTGCCGACATTCTGGCCGGCAAAACACCCCGGGAGACCGGACTTGCCGCCCTCAACCAACGTTTCGATGCAAGCTTCGACGGAAAGAACTTATGACTTTGCTTCCCCTGTCCGGCCTTAAGGTTCTGGATTTCAGCCAATTTCTGGCAGGACCCTACGCGGCTCTGAAACTCGCGGACCTTGGCGCTGATGTCGTCAAGGTGGAGAAGGCCGGCACCGGTGACCTGTCGCGCTATCTCTATCTGACCGACGTCCGGGTCGACGGCGAGAGCACGATCTTTCATGCCATCAACCGCAACAAGAAGAGCCTCGCGGTCGATCTGAAGTCAGAGGCCGACAAGGAAGCCCTGCGCGCCCTTATCACAGACGCCGATGTCATGCTGCAGAATTTCCGCCCCGGGGTGATCGAGCGCCTCGGTTTCGGCTATGAAGACGTCAGGAAAATCAATTCGAAGATCGTCTACGGCTCGGTCACCGGATATGGCAGCGAAGGCCCCTGGGTCAATCTTCCCGGTCAGGACCTTCTGGCCCAGGCCAGATCTGGCGTGATGTGGCTGACCGGTGGTGCTGAGGATGGCCCTGTGGCCGTTGGCCTGCCCATCGCCGACGTTCTGGCCGGAGCAGCCCTCGCTCACGGCGTGCTAGCGCTCCTGTTCCGGCGCGAGCGCCATGGCATTGGTGGCCACACGGAAACGTCGCTGATCGAAGTCCTGGCGGATCTCCAATTCGAGGTTCTGACAACCTGGTTCAACGACGGCAACCGCACACCGAAGCGCTCTTCGCAAAACCCCGCGCACGCTTACCTGTCCGCGCCATACGGCATCTATCCAACCTCTGACGGCCACATGGCCATTGCGATGGGCAAGCTGGACCTTCTCGCCGGGATCACAGGCGTAACGCCGGACATCGCCGAACTCGATGCGTTCGCCGAACGCGACCGGATCAAGAAGGCCCTGGCAGACCGGTTGGCAACGGACACGACGGCCATCTGGCAATCGAAGTTCGAGGCCGCGGACATATGGGCCGCGCCGGTGATGGACTGGCAGGAGATCAACACAAGCGGCATCCTGCAAACACTGGACATGACCCAGAAAATTCACCGCAACGGCCTGTCCATGACCACCACACGCTTACCGCTCAAGATCGATGGTGTCCGGCCATCTTCGGATCTGGCAGCACCCGAACTCGGCGCCTCGAACGAACTTCTGTCGAAAGGCTGGAAATAGCCTCGTCATCAGACCATTCAAAACGCAAAAGGCGGCCAAGCGGCCGCCTTTCCTGTCAGGTCTCAGCACCTGCAATTACTTGTCGTCGACGCAGACCTGCTTCTGGCTGCCGAGGTTCTCGATACCAAGTTCCACGACATCGCCGGCCTTCAGATAAACCGGTGGCTTCTGACCAAGGCCAACGCCGGGAGGCGTGCCGGTGGAGATGATGTCTCCCGGCTGCAAGGTGAAGAACTGCGACAGATAGGAGATCAGGAACTTCACGCCATAGACCATGGTGTTGGTGGAGCCATCCTGATAGCGCTTGCCGTTGACATCCAGCCACATATGCATGTTCTGCGGGTCGCCGGCTTCGTCCGGCGTGACCAGCCACGGGCCGGTCGGACCGAAGTTGTCGGAGGACTTGCCCTTCGACCACTGGCCGGAGTGTTCGATCTGGAAGGCGCGCTCTGAGACGTCGTTGACAACGCAATAGCCTGCGACGTGATCCATGGCGTCTTCCTCAGAGACATAACGTGCCTCCTTGCCGATGACGACACCGAGTTCGACTTCCCAGTCGGTCTTTTCAGAACCGCGCGGAATGATGATCGGGTCGTTCGGGCCGCAAATCGCCGAGGTGTATTTGGCGAAGATGACCGGCTCCGGCGGCACTTCCATGCCGCTTTCAGCGGCGTGGTCGGAATAGTTCAGGCCGATGCAGATGAACTTGCCCGTTCCGCCAACGCACGGACCGAGGCGCGGGTTGCCCTCAACAACCGGCAGCGACGCGATGTCGACGGATTTCAGATCGTCCAGACGGGTCAGAACCTCGCCGGCCAAATC
>JBNKOQ010000277.1:0-5097 GCA_050294735.1 Roseibium sp.
CCTTGTCGAACTGACGGAGAATGCAAGTTACCTTTGGCGCCAGCGGCCGCTTGAGTGCGACGACAAGGCGGTCAAGATCCTATCCGAGGAAGCCCGAAGCATTCTGGCCGACCTGCATGAGATCCTGAACGGCCTCAACGACTGGACAGCAGAACCGCTGGAGGCTGCGGTCAAGGCCTATGCGGAAGGCAAAGAGCTGAAACTCGGCAAGGTTGCGCAACCGCTTCGCGCGGCCCTGACCGGCCGTGGAACTTCGCCGGGCATTTACGATGTTCTGGTCGCGTTGGGACGTGAAGAATCCCTTGGGCGCATCGCCGATCAGGCCGCCTGACGCGATTTTCTTTTTGCGTAGCAGCATTTTCTGCCGTTACGGATTCCGCCATTTCGGCGGCATGTGACGAAAGCGGTAGGGCCGCTAACTTGCGGCCCTGCAACAAATGGGCTAGTCAGATCGCGACCATTCCTCCAGCGGCATCTAGCTGGACCGCGTTCAACCCAAGTGAACGACGGCGCCAGTCCTATGGATGGTGCGATGAATTGCAGACAAAGGGGGTTACCTGAATGGCAGACATTAAAGCCAAGCTGAGCGTCGGTGGTTCGGATCACGAATTCAACGTTCTCAAGGGATCGATCGGTCCGTCCGTTGTAAACATAGCCTCGTTGTACAAAGACACCGGCATGTTCACCTACGACCCCGGTTTCACGTCCACGGCCTCGTGTGAATCACAGATCACCTATATCGACGGCGACGAAGGAACACTGCTTTATCGCGGTTACCCGATCGATCAGCTCGCAGACCATGGCGATTTCCTGGAATCCTGCTACCTGCTTCTGTACGGCGACTTGCCGACCAAAGTTCAAAAGGACGACTTCGTACAGCGTGTGACCTATCACACGATGATTCACGAGCAGATGTCCCGGTTCTTCTCGGGCTTCCGCCGCGACGCGCACCCGATGGCCGTCATGTGCGGCGTCGTCGGAGCGCTGTCCGCCTTCTATCATGACTCGACAGACATCTCCGATCCGCATCAGCGCATGGTTGCCTCCCTGCGCATGATTGCGAAGATGCCGACAATTGCAGCAATGGCCTTCAAGTATCATATCGGCCAGCCGTTCGTTTATCCGCGTAACGACCTCGATTACTCGGCCAACTTCCTGCACATGTGCTTTGCCGTGCCTTGCGAGGAATACAAGGTGAACCCGGTTCTGGCACGCGCCATGGACCGCATCTTCATCCTCCATGCCGACCACGAGCAGAATGCCTCCACCTCAACGGTACGGCTTGCCGGTTCCTCCGGGGCAAACCCGTTTGCCTGTATTGCTGCCGGCATTGCCTGTCTTTGGGGCCCGGCACACGGCGGCGCCAATGAGGCGGCATTGAACATGTTGTCCGAAATCGGCTCGGTCGACCGGATTCCGGAATATGTCGCACGGGCCAAGGACAAGAACGATCCGTTCCGCATCATGGGAGTTGGTCACCGCGTCTACAAATCGTACGACCCGCGCGCCAAGATCATGCAGAAAACCTGTCACGAGGTTCTCGGCGAGCTGGGTATCAAGGACGATCCGCTTCTGGACATCGCCATCGAGCTGGAACGGATTGCACTCAACGACCCCTATTTCGTTGAAAAGAAGCTTTACCCGAACATCGACTTCTATTCGGGTATCACGCTGCGTGCGCTCGGCTTCCCGACCACCATGTTCACTGTTCTGTTCGCCCTGGCCCGTACCGTTGGCTGGATCGCACAGTGGAAAGAAATGGTCGAAGATCCGTCACAGCGTATCGGCCGTCCGCGGCAGCTTTACACTGGGGCGCCGAAGCGCGACTACATCCCGGTTTCACAGCGCTGACCGGCACTTCATAAAGATCTTTAAGGGCGCCTCACCGGGCGCCCTTTTCATATCCGGCTAACGAACCGCGGAATGCCGGTAAACAAGATCGGCGGGATTGTTCCTCGGCGCAGCCATATCCAGAACCGCCCCCAAACGCTCCGCGAGCCGGCGTGAGCGGATATTGTCTTCATCAATATAGCTGACCAGCGTCTGCAGCTTCCGCGTTTCGAACGCCCAGTCGCGAAACCTTTGCGCGGCTTCAAAGGCATAGCCTTTTCCCTCGGCAGAAGCATAGACAAGCCAGCCCAGCTCGCATTCTGGAAACAAGGGCCCATGGTTGATCCCGACTTGCCCCACACAGGCACTAGAGCTCTTTTCCTGCAACATCAAGGCACCGTGGCCGAACAGGGACCACTGAGCGAGATCATGGCAGAACAGACCCCACGCCTCAGCCATCGTGAACGGCCCTCCCATGCCAGACGAACGGCTGGATTGCATCAGGTCAAAATAGGGCGCCCAGTCATCAGGCGTTTGAGCGCGAAGGATCAAACGCTCGGTCTCGAGACACGGAATTTCCATGGGAAAAGACCTTTCGAAATATGAAAAGCACAAAAAAGAAACGTGGTTCACAACGCCAAAAAAATCAGCTTACGCGGCCTGCGGCCTTCAAAACGACAGATGCCGCAGCCTCACTTTGCGACCCGCCACTTTCCAGGCGCATCGCCAGGTCCAGTGCACGAAACCCCTCAATCTGGCATTGCCGTTCTTCACTGTCCTGAAGCAGTTTGGACAGCGCTTGCGCGAGCACCACCGGTTTGACATCCTCGTCGAGGAACTCCGGAATGGCATTTTTGCCCAGGATGATGTTCGGCAGAACCATGGATGTCACCCCGGAAAACTTGAAAATCATGTTGAGCTGCTTCAGCCGGCGGAAGAACCAGTCGACACGATAGGCCACGATCATCGGAACTCCGGAAATCGCCAGCTCCAATGAAACCGTTCCGGAGGCCGCAAGGGCCGCATGCGCCCGTCTGAATGCCGCATATTTGGCCTCTTCCCCAAGCAGGACTTCAGGTTTCACTGCCCAATCCGAGACTCCGGAGCGGATCTTTTCCTCCAGATGAGGAACAGCCGGCAACAGAACTTCAAGGTCCGGGTACTGCCGCTTCAGAAGGGGAATTGTCTCACCAAAATCACCGAGCAGCCTGTCGACCTCGCTGCCCCGGCTGCCCGGCAGAACAAGAAGAACCTTCTTGTCACCGGCCACGGGCGTGCGCTCCCCTTCCGACGGGCGAAGCTCTTCCAGCCGTTCGATCAGCGGATGCCCGACATAGTGGGTTCGCGGACCGCCCAGCTTGCGATGAACCTCGGGCTCAAAAGGCAGAATGGCGAGGAGCTCGTCCACATAGGCCTTCATCTTCCTTGCGCGGCCGGAGCGCCAGGCCCAAACCGAGGGAGAAACATAGCCGACAATGGGAATGTGAGGCGCGCGCTTGCGCACCCTCTTGGCGACATTATGGGTGAAATCCGGGCTGTCGATGATCACGAGGACATCCGGATCTTCGGCAATCACTGCATCGACGGTCTGATGAACCCGCTTGATGATCATGGGCAGGCGCGCCAATACGGCGGAAATCCCCATGACTGCGATATCAGCGATATCGAAGAGACTGTTCAGCCCCGCACGTTGCATGCGCGCGCCGCCAACACCACAAAAGGCCACAGGCACGCCCGCTTGCTTCTGCAAGGCTTCCATAAGCCGCACACCTAATAGGTCGCCGGATTCTTCGCCTACGACAAGCGCGACTTTCAAAGGGGGAGCCGCGTTCATACCGCAGCCTTGCTCTCTTCTTCGCTGGCAAAACCGAACAGGAAAAGCCCCGCTTCGTCGGCGGCCCGAATGGTTGCGTCCCGGTCGGCAATCAGAGCGCCTCCGGCCTCCACCGCGATGCCGGCAAGATTGGCGGAGACAGCAAGCTCAACAGTTCGCGGACCAATCGCCGGCAGATCGACACGGAGGTCCTGGCCTGGCTTGACCGTTTTGACGAGAACCCCGCACTGGCCTTTTGACCGCACACGGCCATTGCCGACCAGCTCCGCACAGCGCCGGAGCATCGCGTCGGTGCCTTCGGCCCCCTCCACAGCGATCACCCGCCCGCCGAGCGCGACCGCAGCCTGACCGATGTCGAGGCCGCCCAGTCGGCGCGTGGCTTCGTGTGCCAGCGCCAGGTCAGCCATGGCGTCCTTGCCCGGCGTAACACGCCCCAGCTGCCCATTGCCCGCCAGAAGCTCCGGCGCGACGTCCTTGATCCCAACCACGGAAAACCCCTCCGCCTCAATCAGCCCGATCACCTTGGTCAAAAGGCTGTCGTCTCCTCCAACGAGCGCCCTGACGATTTTCGGCAACCGCCGGAGAGTTCCCGGATCGCCGATAATGGACGTGAAATCGGGCCGTTTCGCAACCCCGCCGATGAGCAAAACATCGTGGCAACCGGCGTTGCGCATTGATTTGTAAAGCCGTCCGATCTCGCCCCATCCCAGAGTGACATCAGCCCTGGCGGCTACATCCGGCCCCACTTCGCCGCGAATACCGATCACAAAGGATGACTGCGCCCTGCTCTCCAGCGCATTCAGAACCTCAAGCGGGAGAGTTCCATTGCCCGAAATGACGGCGACCGGCGCATTGCTTGCGCCGGTCCGACTGTCTTTCGATACCTGTAAACTGTCGCCCATGGCCGCTTCAGTCAGTCAGCGCCGCGCGGAGTGCAAAAACGCCGATTGTCCTTTTCCAGGATGAAGTCGGTCACCGTCTTGACCAGAGGCTGAAGCTCACGTGCCGCGGCAACCTGCTCCGCCCGCTCGCGCAGGGTTCCATTGTCGCTTTCGAACAGCTCTTTATAGGCCGCGCGAAGGGCATGGATCTGCTCCCGCGGAAATCCCTTGCGCTTCAGACCGACAAGATTAAGCCCCGCCAGCCGTGCCCGGTCACCAATCACCGACCCAAAAGGGATGACATCGAATTCGACGCCGGTCATTCCCCCCACAATCGCCCCGGTTCCGATGCGGCTCCACTGGCGTACAGCGCTCAGGCCACCGAGTATGACGAAGTCATCCAGCTCGACATGGCCCGCGAGCGTCGCATTGTTGGCCAGGATCGCATAATCCCCGACACAGCAATCGTGCCCGACATGAGAGCCCATCATGAAAAGGCCGTTGTTCCCAACCGTGGTAACGCCACCACCGCCAGCCGTCCCCGGGTTCATG
>JBNKOQ010000278.1:0-4801 GCA_050294735.1 Roseibium sp.
AAACTTCAATGCTTTATCTCTGATACATGAATCAGGATTGGAGAGGATTGAATCGCTTTCTCAACAACTTGAATCAGACTGTCAAAATCTGCTGGAGGCCTGCAACGGTGTCTCCAGTGCGGGCAGTCGCCGGAAGAAGGGCAAGAAATGACCAACGATACATTCAACATGTCCATGCGCAAATTCCTCAAGCAGGTCGGTGTAACGTCGCAGCAAGCCATCGAAGAGCATGTGCGCAAGGCCGGACTTTCGTCAGGTGAGCTCAACGCCAAAATGACTTTGACCATCGATGGGACCGACTTCGTTCATGAGGTCAAGGGCAAGATTGACCTCGGCTGATATCGGGAGCGTTGGTTCATAGCGATGTCCATGTCCGAACCGCTGAATTTCGATCCGTCATTCCCGCCGCTGCTGAACGGCCGCCCTGTCCTGACGCCTCTCGATCCGTTTGAGGCGGCGGTTAATGCCGTGTGCCACGGTGAAGCGGAGGCCGGTGATTTGTTCTGGTCTTGCGCCACGGAGGAGGTGTCTTTTGCCGTGGTGCTGGAACCGGATGTGGACCGCAGCCGGGTGCAGGAAATGCTTTTTGTCCTGATGGTCGGGTGCGCCGATGCACTTGGGGCGATTTGCCCGCCGGAACTGGCCATCGCCTGGAACTGGCCGCACGCACTGTATGCCAATGGCGCGCGTCTTGGCCAGGCTCGGATGAAGGTCAGTGAAGGCGATGATGAAACCGGTGCGCCGGACTGGCTGGTGGTCGGGCTGACTTTTGCTTTGAAGCCGACGAGCTCTCTAGAGCCCGGCGCAACGCCGGATAGCACAACGCTGTGGGACGAGGGGGCGGTCGACGTTGAGGCAGTTCCGGCTCTGGAATCCCTCTCACGCCATTTTCTGACCTGGGTGCACCGCTGGCAGAGCGACGGTTTCAAACCCGTGCATGAAGCCTGGTTGTTCCGCTGCGATGGATATCGAAAGCAGGTGAGCGCGGGAGAGGGGGCGGATATCGTTCTGGGCAGCTTTACCGGCCTTGATGAGACCGGCAATCTGGTTTTGTCTGCAGCAGGGGGAACCTCGGTCCTGAAAGTCTGCGATCATCTGACCGATGCCGCCATTGCACGGCCCCTTACCGAAATGCCTGCTGGAGCCGCAGGCTGACGAATATTCCCGGCAGGAGTTCTGCAATGCCGCGTTTATTGCGGGCAATCCGCTTCGATGCGTCCGACAGCCATGTTTTTACCCGCTCTGCGGAGGTGAATGATTGGGCCATTCCCGGCAGTTTCCTGTTTTCGTCGGGGCGTTTTGGAGACCCGGCTAATCTCAGCGGAAAAGACCGTCAGGCTTTTGTGAGCGGATTTCTGGCACTCGGATCATTCGGCTTTTCGACGCTGGTAAGCGTGGCGGAGGCCCGTGAGGCTGATGTCCTTCACTGCGAAGAGATGCTGGCCCGCTATCTGGAGGAACACTTCGGCGCTCCTGGCCCGGACGAGGCGCTGGCGGCGGCCCGGGACGAAATCGCCTTTGGGCGGGATCTCGCGGAAGGCGCTCCGCTGAATACCTTGCTTGCCTTGCAACGGGAAATCGGCGACGACGGCCAGATCAAGGAACGTTTTCACATCGTAACCCCGCCCGGAGACAAGCCTCATGCGCGTGTCTGGGATGTGGTAGAGGAGCCCTGATGCGGCCATTTTGGAAATCTGCCGGGTATCATCTTGTCGAACGGGAAGCCAATGGCTGGCTTCGTGTCACCCCGGACCTGGTGCGCGCCTATCTGACGAGGCCGGAAATTCACCCGGTGGAAGAATCCTGCGCTGTCGAACACAGGCTGTTCGAGCTGTTGATGCAGGATCCATTTGCGCAGATACCGGATGCGGATCTGGCTTTGATGGAGGACCGGGATACAGCGGACAATTACAGGGTCGTCCTCGGCTTTCGCGACCACCTTGTAACCCACGGCACCGTCGAGGCGGCCTATGCCGCGCTTTTCAAGGCCGAGACCATCGCCGTGCCGCCTGTCTTCATAGATCAGATGGTGCATCTGATCTTGAGGAACATTCTGCGCAATTGTCAGGATCCCGTACGACTGAGGGCCGCGGAGCTCTTCTTCCGCGAGCAGGTCGTGACCCTGAATGAGGGAATGGTGACCATTGCCGATGCGGAGATCGTCGAGATGATGTCGGAAACCGGAGGTCTGGGAGGGCTTGGCGCGCTCCTGATGGAGTCCGGAACCCCGATGCGCGAAGTGGCGTTGGATATTCTGGGTGAAGACAACGGCGATATCTATTGGGACCGCTCGGACAGATTTGATACGGCACTCGACTTCCGCTTCACCCAGCCGGGACCTGATGCCTTTGCCCGTGTGCTTGAGGACTGGATCCGGCATTTCGCGAGAGTCGATGTGCGGATACAGCCCGTGCAGAAGATCCGTGATGAACATTGGTCCTGGCACGTCGGGCTGGATGCGGAAGCAACCTCGATCCTGAATGCGCTTTATCAGGAGCGTTCCCTGTCTGAGGCAGACAACATGCGCATCCTTGGGCTGTTCCGCATGGACTTCGAGAACCGCACTGATATGCGCTCGGATCTCCGTGGCAAGCCAGTCTGGCTGGGGCTCGCCATGACCGCTGACAACAAGATTCGAATGAAACCGCAAAACCTTTTGGTGAACCTGCCACTCGCATCTGGAAGCTAGCGCCGGAAGGCGATTGCGCCTCACGCCGGCGGCGTTTATGGACATGCATTAGGCTGGTGTTCTCCGGCCATACGGAGGCGGGTTTGGATTTTCGCGACAATGGCCGTGCAATTTTGGCAATGCTGGTGGCCAATGGTGCATTTATCATCAACGATTCCCTGATGAAAATGACGTCTGATCATCTGCCCCTGGGACAGATGATCTTCGTGCGCGGTGCAATTTGCGTCTTGCTGCTGGCAGGCATTTGCTACTTTACAGGAACTTTCCGGGAAGTGGCTCTGCTGATCCACCCGAAGGTTCTGCTACGGGCATTGGCGGAGGTTATGGCGACGGCATTTTACCTGACTGCTTTGCTGCACATCCCCATTGCCAATGCGACGTCTATTCTGCAGGTTCTGCCATTGATCGTGACTGCAGGTGCAGCCATTTTTCTCAAGGCTCCGGTGGGCTGGCGGCGCTGGACGGCGATTGCCGTGGGTTTCTCCGGGGTCATGCTGATCATCCGTCCCGGTTTCGAGGGCTTTGATGCCTGGTCGCTGGTGACCTTGACGGGAGTGCTTTTCATGGCGGTCCGGGATCTGACAACCCGGCAGATGCCACCAGAGATCTCGACCTATGGGGCTAGCCTGATAACTTCCATAGGTGTGACCATACTTGGCGGCGGGCTGGCCGTTGTTCACGGCTGGGAGCCGATGCTTCCGTCCGATGTTTTTGCGCTTTCGGGAGCGGCTGGTTTCATTCTCTTTGGCTATATCTTTATTATCCTGGCCATGCGCTCGGGAGATATCTCCGTTGTAGCCCCTTTTCGCTATTCCGGAGTCCTGTGGGCACTGGCGCTCGGTTTTCTGATATGGGGGGACGTTCCGGACCTCATGACAATTATCGGAACGGCGATTATCATTCTGACCGGGATATATACGTTTTTCAGGGAACAGCGCGTGTCGCAAGGTTGATCCGTTCACTCCCTCCTTGGTTGCATGCTCACGTGCTTGTCTTTGTAAGGATAGGCACCTAAAATCCGGTTCCAACCTGCCGCAGAGGCTTGCTTTCATCGCATGACAACCGACCTATCGTCCGCAATCGACTCGGCGCCGCGGCGAGCGCCGTCTATCGCTATTCTGATTGCCATATCCACTATTGCGCCGGTATCGATGAATGTTTTTCTGCCGTCCCTTGCCGGAATGGTTGAGGCATTCGATACGACTACGGCCCGTGTGCAGTTGACGATGTCCCTGTATTTTGCGGCGGTGGCTGTCGCGCAGATTTTCCTGGGCCCGTTGTCGGACCGTTACGGCCGGCGTCCGGTCGTCCTGGCGGGGATGGCGCTTTATATCGTTGGCAGCGCCTTATGCCTTGTCGCCCCGACGATCGAGACCTTGATACTTGCCCGCCTTGTTCAGGCCATTGGCGGGTGTTCAGGACTTGCCCTTGGCCGGGCTATCGTTCGCGATCTATACGAACGTGACAAAGCGGCCGGGATGATCGGTTATGTCACCATGGGGATGTCCGTCGGTCCAATGCTGGGTCCGGTTCTGGGTGGCCTGCTGGATGAGACTTACGGTTGGCAAGGCGGCTTCTATTTGATGCTGCTGCTTGGAATCGCGGTCTTGGTCGCCGCCATTTTCAATCTGCATGAAACCAATCACACGAAAGCTCCGGGCAGTGGATTAATCGGGCTATGGAGCAATTATAAGAGCCTGGGCAAGCAGCCTCTCTTTCTCGCCTATGCCTTTACGGCGATGTTCACATCCTCCGCTTATTTCGCCTATCTCGGCGGAGCCCCCTTTATCGCAGCCGGCCCGCTTGGCATGTCGCCTGCCGAGATGGGGCTCTACTTCATGTTCGTGGCTGTCGGATACCTGATTGGAAACGGTATTTCCGGGCGTATAGCCGCCAAGGTCGGATTGCTGAAAATGGTTGCTGCCGGGTCAGCCTTGCCAGCTGTGGCCGTCGCAGCCGTTGCGCTGATGAGCAGCCTGGGTTTCCACGACCCGCTCGTCCTGTTCATGCCGATGTTTGTCATTGGTCTTGGCAACGGCATTTGCTTGCCGAGCGCTGTCTCTGGAGCGGTCAGTGTCCGCCCTGATCTTGCTGGCGCGGCATCCGGTTTAA
>JBNKOQ010000278.1:4811-5083 GCA_050294735.1 Roseibium sp.
CGGCAGTCTTCAGATCGGGCTCGGTGCTGTAACCAGCACACTCGTTGCCTGGTTGTTGTCCGAAAACATGTGGCCGGGTTCAATTTGGCCAATGATTATTGTTATGGCATTTTGCATTGCCATAACCTGGGTCTGCGTTCTGGCCGCATGGATTTTCGAAGCACGGGCACAGGACTAGAGCCCGACCCGTTCAGGTTGGGCTCTGATCGTCAGGGCTTGCCGCCAGTGTCAGTGCGTTTTCAGAAAGTCGTCGACCGACAGGCCGGTCTTTT
>JBNKOQ010000279.1:0-5081 GCA_050294735.1 Roseibium sp.
TGACAGGACGATAATCGGGACGGAAGAACTCTTGCGGACCTCGTTGATCAGCGACATGCCTTCCATGTCGGGAAGGCCGAGGTCGATCAGGCAAACGTCCGGCGTTTCCAGCTGCATGGCGGTCAGAAGATCACCGCCTGTGTTGAACGCTTTTCCCGACATTCCGAATGGCTTCATGGCGTCGAGAATCAGATTGCAGATGTCCGGTTCGTCGTCGACGATAAACGCCACGGGCATGCGGGCAGGCTTTACAGGGGATGAAAGAGGGCGGTCGTTTGCGGTCATGTCGTGAGGATCTGCTGCAAGGTTCGAGCGAGACTATCGTTCTTCAGGGGTTTAGTCAGTACTGGAAAGTTGATGTTGCGTCCTCCAGGTTCCAGGGAATTCCAGTCCGCGTAGCCGGTCATCAGGGCTATGCCCAGGCTGGCGCGCTTTTCCCGGATCTCACGCGCCAACTCCAATCCATTCATCTGGCCTGGCATGACGATGTCACTCAAAACCGCTGCAATATCCGGCAGGTCGATTGCCAGCGTTCTTGCATCCTCGGCACTTTCAGCGCGCAGCACCGTATAACCAAGATCACGGATTTGCTCAGCCAGCACCTGGGCCACATCAATGTTGTCTTCGACCAGTAGAACCAGTTCGCCGTTCCCCTGCGGTGTTTCCCCAAAACAGCCTTCATTTCCAAATTCGTATGTTCGATCTCCCGACGTGGTTTCAAGCGCTGGCAACAGCAACCTGATTTCTGTCCCCTTGGGTGTGGCCGATGTAATCAGAATTGCGCCGCCTGATTGCCTTACGAAGCCATAGACCATGGAGAGACCAAGGCCGCTGCCGGTGCCGAATGTTTTCGTTGTAAAAAAGGGTTCGAAGACCCGAAGCCGCGTATTCTCGTCCATACCCGTGCCGGTATCTTTGACTTCAATGCAGGCAAAAGGACCGGGTAAAACACCCAAGTCGCTGGCCTGCCGCTCGTCGACAAGGACCTGGTCAAGACTTACCTTGAGACTACCGCCGTCAGGCATGGCATCCCTTGCATTGAAAGCCAGATTGATGAGAGCGGTTTCCATCTGCGTCGGGTCAATCCGGGCCGCAATTGCTTCGCTGCCTACGTCGATTGTCAGATCTATTGACGCGGGTAGGGAACTTTCCAACAGGGTGGAGAGGTTTTCCAGAATGCTGGCAATGGGCACGACTTTCGGGTCTGCCGGGCGTCCGCGGCTGAATGCCAGCAGCCTTTGGGTCAGGTCAGCTCCCCTTTGTGTGGCCTGCATCATCGGTTTCAAACGGATCTTCAGGGCTTCCGGTTCAAGCGGGCTGTCCTGACGGCCCAAACTAAGCAGGTTTCCCATGAGAATGGTCAGCAGATTGTTGAAGTCATGGGCAAGGCCTCCCGCCAGCATGCCGACCGCATCCATGCGCTGGGATTGTACCAAGGCGGCTTCGCTGCGTTTTTGATCCGTTGCATCAAGCGACAGCACAAAAACGCCGAGCGTCCTGCCATCGAGGGTCATGTCCGGAATAAGGGTCGACCGCATCGGGACGGTGGTTCCGTCAGGACGTTCGCGGACATACTCGTAGGATACTGCGTTGCCCCTGAATGCGTGTTCGATGTGTGGCGCAAACTCCCGGTAAAGCACTTCGCCGACGACCTCTACAGCCGATTTGCCTACGATTGATGTGATCGATTGTCCGAACCATTCCGCATAGCGCCGATTGGCGAAGCGGAAGACAGGCCCGGGAGCAAGATAAGCAATCAGGGCAGGAATATTATCCGTCACCAAACGGAGCCAATCCTCGCTCTGACGCAGGGCACGTGTGCGTTCTTCGACGGTTTTTTCCAGTTTGTCCTGGAGTTTCCTGTCTTCGGTGACGTCGGAATAGGTGGTCACGAACCCTCCCTGAGGGAGCGGTGTGCCGCTGACCGCTATGACCTGTCCATTCGGGCGAATGCGTTCGAAATAGTGGGATTCAAACAAACGCGCCCGGGCCACGCGTCGCTGGATTTTGCCCTCGATGTCTCCGGGGCCATATTCTCCGCGTTCAGCATTGACCCGGAGAAACTCTTCCAGATGCGTGCCTCGTTTGGCCAGCTTCTGCGGGAAGTCCAGCATCTCCCAAAGGCCTCTGTTCCAGGCGACAAGACGCAAGTCCTTGTCGAACACCGAAAAGCCCTGATTTACGTGGTCAAGAGCGGCCTGCAGGAGATCGATCTGGCTTTGTGTTGTTGTTGTTTCCACCATGGGAAAAGACTATTTCGCCAGCCGTCGAATGACCAGAACCTTTGATGATATGGCGTGCATCATTTCGTCTGACACAATTCGTAACAATTGAAACATACTGGTGTAATGCGACCGGCATAGCGTTCATGAAGAACTCGGCAATCCAGCATGCCATTTGAAAATAAAAGCAAAAATGCCTTGAATGGTGATGCGAATGGGTTGTTTCATAGGTTCATAAAATTCGACTCCGGAAAACGGGGCGGACCTAACAGGGATGGAACACGCTATGGCAGGGTTGGCCGGAGCCGCTTCAAGCGGCCAGGACACCTTTCCGAAGATTCTATTGCGCAATGCGCGAGACTTCGGAACCCGAACGGCATTTCGGGAAAAGGACTTCGGGATCTGGCAAAGCTGGACCTGGTCGGACGTTCTCGATGAAATCCGGACACTGTCGCTCGGACTAAAAGAACTTGGTCTCAATGCGGGGGACAAGGTTGCGATTGTCGGTGCAAACCGCCCGCGGCTTTACTGGTCCATGGTGGCGGCACAGGCCCTTGGGGCGGTGCCTGTGCCTGTGTATGCCGACTCTGTCGCGGAGGAGATGGCATATGTCCTCGGTCATGCAGAGGTCCGTTTTGCCGTTGTGGAAGACCAAGAGCAGGTCGACAAACTCCTGTCCATCTCGGAAGAGGTGCCCAGTCTGAAAGAGATTGTCTACGACGAGCCGCGCGGTTTGCGGGACTATGATCATACCCATCTGCATCATTTCGACGAGGTGCAGGAGCGTGGCCGGAGTGTTCTGAAGGCAAGCGGAAAAGCCTCGCAGGCTTGGGAGGACGGCTTTTCTGGTGCGAATGGATCGGACATTGCCGTCATGCTCTACACCTCCGGCACCACAGGCCGCCCCAAGGGGGTGATGCTGTCGTTTGACAATCTGGTCATTTCAGCTCGGAACGGCAATCTGTTCGACAAGCTGGACGAGACCGAGGAAGTTCTCGCCTACTTGCCTATGGCCTGGATCGGCGATCATGTGTTTTCCCTGGCGCAGGCCTTCTGTGCGGGATACTGCGTCAACTGTCCGGAAAGTATGGATACGATTGACGTCGACAGGCTCGAAATCGCTCCGACCTATTTTTTCGCCCCGCCGCGTGTCTTTGAAAACATGCTGACGGCGATCCTCGTCAAGATGGAAGACGCCGGAGCTACCAAGAAGAAGATCTTCGATTATTTCATGGGTGTAGCCCGGCGTGCCGGGGAGAAAATCCTCAATGGCGAGCAGGTTCCTTTCCAGGACCGCCTTCTCTATGGACTGGGTGAGTTTCTGGTCTATGGGCCGCTGAAAAACAGGATGGGTCTGACACGTCTGAAGGTCGGCTACACCGCGGGGGAAGCAATCGGCCCTGAGATTTTTCAGTTTTACCGGTCGCTGGGGCTGAACCTGAAGCAGCTCTACGGCCAGACGGAAGCCAGTGTTTACATCACGCTGCAGCCCGACGGTGAAATCTTCGGAGATACGGTTGGAAAGCCCGCGCCGGATGTCGAGCTCAAGATCGCCGAGAGCGGAGAGGTCCTTTACCGGTCTCCTGGCGTTTTTGTCGGATACTTCAAGAACGATGAAGCCACCCGTTCGACAAAAACAGAAGACGGCTGGGTTCACACCGGTGATGCTGGGTTCATTGCTGATAACGGCCATCTGAAAATCATCGACAGGGCCAAGGATGTCGGCAAGCTGACAGACGGTTCTTTGTTTGCCCCGAAATACATCGAGAACAAACTGAAGTTCTTTCCGAACATCAAGGAGGCGGTTGCCTTCGGGAATGAACGGGACAGGGTTGCCGTCTTCATCAACATCGACTTGACGGCTGTCGGATCCTGGGCGGAACGCAATAACGTGAATTATGCCAGTTACCAGGAGTTGGCCGCACATCCAGACGTCTATGGGATGATCGAGGGTCATGTGGATCAGGTGAACCGCGATTTGGCCAGCGAACCGATGATGGCCGGGGCTCAGATCAGCCGCTTTCTGATCCTGCACAAGGAACTGGACGCGGATGACGGTGAGCTGACCAGGACGCAGAAGGTGCGGCGGACCTTCATCGCAGACCGCTACGGGCCTCTCATCGAAGCCCTGTATGACGGTTCGACGGAAAAATACGTCAAGACGGAAGTCACATACGAGGATGGCCGGACCGGGTCCATTGAAGCCACTGTCGAGATCCGGGACATGAAACAGCACACCCCTGGCGCGAGCCGGCAGGAGGCTGCCGAATGAATGCCATTTTAAGCAATGAAGACTTGGCCCGGGAGGTGCGGACTGTGGAACGCGAAGACCTGTTGAGGGTCGACAATGTATCTTTGTCCTTCGGTGGCGTTAAGGCGATTACGAATATCTCCTTCGACATCAAAAAGGGCGAGATCCGTGCGATCATCGGACCAAATGGTGCCGGTAAAACCTCGATGCTGAATGTCATCAACGGGTTCTATCATCCGCAGGAAGGTACCATCACGTGGCGGGGAAAAGTCCGCCGTAAGATGAGGCCCTACGACGCGGCCAGCCAGGGTATTGCCCGGACTTTCCAGAACGTTGCCCTGTTCAAGGGAATGACCACTCTCGACAACATTATGTCCGGCCGGTCGCTCAAGATGCACCGCAACTTTTTCTGGCAGATGGCTTGGTTCGGGCCCGCGAGAACGGAAGAGATCGAGCATCGCAAGAAGGTCGAGGAGATCATCGATTTTCTGGAAATCCAGGCGATCCGGAAAACACCTGTCGGCAAGTTGCCCTATGGCCTGCAAAAGCGCGTGGAGCTGGGACGGGCGCTTGCCATGGAGCCGGAGCTCCTCCTGCTGGATGAGCCC
>JBNKOQ010000280.1:0-5058 GCA_050294735.1 Roseibium sp.
TACGCTGCGGCTGTCGCAATCTATATAGTGACCCACGAAGCTAGCGCAAAGACCAATGAAAACGATTCGAAAAAGGTACTTGGATATACAAGACGTACAGGTCTACAAAAATCGTAGCTCAGGAGTACTGAAATTGCTTTTGAGAAGGGGCTTGACACTTAAACCAAGTCCGAACTGAGCGTTAATTTTCGGGTACATTTCCGCTTAAGAAGGAGTGTAGAGATGCCAAAGAAACGATCTTCGGCATCGTATGCTTAACGGGGCTGTCGCACCTATGGAAGGCTTCATATCCCTTTATCGGCCTCCGCGATATTGGACGGTATCGAGGCTGCCTTTATGATCGGAAAGGGCCGATTCCAAAAAACTGGCCACTCCGATTTTCAACAATTCGCGGCAGAACCATCGAACCTTCAGGAAGGCTCCCGCAAGCCTAAACCTCCAGCCATTCCTTGCGAATATCGTTGCGTTCCAGAAATTCTTTTGGGGAGCCTTCGTAGACAATTTCGCCGTGGCCCATCACGTAGACTTTGTCGGCGATGCGAAGGGCTATCGAGAGTTTCTGTTCCACAAGAAGGATCGAGACGCCGGCCTTGGCAATGGTCGCGATCAGGTCGCCGACCTGTTGCACGATTTTTGGTGCGAGGCCTTCTGTCGGCTCGTCGATGATGATCAGGTCGGGATCACCCATCAAGGTTCTGCAGATCGTCAGCATCTGCTTCTCACCACCAGAAAGCACGCCTGCAGCCGTGTCCGCGCGTGCTTTCAGGTTCGGGAACATATCCAACATCTGCTCGATGTTCCAACGGCCGGTATTTTGCATGCTCTTGATACCGAGAATGAGGTTCTGCCGAACCGTCATTGTCGGGAAGATATCCCGGTTTTCGGGAACATAGCCAAGGCCGAGATGCGCGATGCGATGGCTTGGCAGGCCGGAGATGCGCTGTCCCTTGAAGATGATCTGTCCCTTGGGCGGGACCTCGCCCATGATTGCCTTGGCAGTCGTCGACCGGCCAACACCGTTACGCCCAAGAAGTGCCACGACTTCGCCCGGCGCTATTTCCATATTGACGCCCTGCAGAACATGGCTCTTGCCATAATAGGCGTGCAGGTCCTCAACCTTCAGCATGGGTTCAACTTGGCTCATGCTGCGCCTCCAAGCGTCAGGGTTTCGGCTTCATCACCAAGATAGGCACTGCGCACCTTGGGATCTCCGCGGATTTCCTCCGGCTTTCCGATTGCGATGATCTCGCCATAGACAAGAACGCTGATCCGGTCAGCAAGCCCGAAGACCACGCCCATGTCGTGCTCGACAATCACCAGCGTCTTTCCTTCCGTCGCCTTGCGGATCAGTTCAACCGCATGTTCCGTCTCCGAGTGGCTCATGCCTGCAGTGGGCTCATCCAGCAGGATCACGTCGGCGTCTCCAGCAATTGTCATTGCAATCTCGAGTGTACGCTGGTCGGCGTAGGAGAGAAGGGCCGCTGGCGTGTGTGCCTTGTCGATCAACCCGACGCGCTCGAGCACCTCGGCAGTTTGTTCTTGCAGTCGACGCGAGGACCCGACATTGCGCCAGAATGCATAACCATGCCCTTGCGAATAGAGCAGGCTGCATCGCACGTTTTCGCGGACCGTCATGTTAACGAAAATGTTGGAAACCTGAAAGCTGCGGGAAAGTCCAAGCCTGTTGACCTCGAAGGCGGGTCTTCCGCCCACCTCCTTGCCGTTGAGGAGGATACGCCCCGTGGTGGGCCGAAAACGCCCCGAGATGAGGTTGAAACAGGTCGATTTTCCGGCCCCGTTCGGACCGATGATGGCATGCCGTTCGCCTTTGGCAACCTCAAGATTCAAACCTTGTATGATCTTGGCGGGGCCAAAGCTTTTGTGAACGTCTATGAGCTGCAAAGCGGCTTCAGTCATCTTCAAGCCTCGCTTTCTGTGCGTGCGACACGGCGCAGGATCAGGATTCCGGCCAGCAGTGGCAAAGCACCCATGACCCATGTCGCGGCCCCGTTATGTGGCAGGGCAAAACCGAATGGGGCGAACACATCGCCATATCCTTCCGACCACCGGTAAGCCACTTCCACGATAACAATGACGGATATTGCCGTCAGCACCAGGCCAAGGATCTGCGTGAGCCACTTGCCGATGAGTTCATAACGGCTAGGCGAGCGGATCCCTCTCCAGAAACCGAAAACAAGGCCAGCTATGCCATCCGGCACGAAAAGCACGACCGAAATGAACATCAGACCGAGATAGAGCAGCCAGCCCGCCGTGTAGTCGGAAAGGTTCGAACCCATATAGGTCATCAGGATTGCACCGAATATGGGTCCCGCAAAAAAGCGGATGCCGCCGATATAGGTTGCAATGAGAATGGCCCCGGACGGGATGAGCGAGAGGCTATCTGGCGTGAAAATCTCGTCCTGGACGGCTGACATGCCACCAGCCATGCCCGCAAATGCGCCAGCGAAGATGAAGACGAGATACCGGACACGCGTTGGATCATAGCCGATGAACTGGACCCGCTCGGTATTGTCGCGCGTGGCTTCCGAAAGGCGACCAAGCGGCGTGCGGGTGAAGGCATACATTGCCACCGCTCCGACAAAGGTCCAGAAGGCGATGAAATAATAGACCTGCTCGACAGGTCCCATCGACAGGCCGAGAAATTCCGGACCGGACATGCGGTCGCCGGAAATCCCCATTTCTCCGCCGAAAAGACTGTCGAACATGAAGGCGGCTGTTGACATCAGCTCGGCGACACCCAGCGAAATCATTGCAAACGCAGTTCCAGCGCGACGGCAAGACGGCCAGCCGATGATAGCGCCGGCAAGCGCGCCCATGGCAAAGCCGAAAATGGGAAGAGAAAAGACCGGGACATTGCCCCAGAAACCACTACCGGAAGCGTCTGCTATCCAGTTTAGAATATGGACGCAGAAATAGCCGCCAAGGCCGAGATAAACGGCATGCCCGAAGGACAGAAGGCCCGCACGGCCAAGCAGCATGTTGTAGCTGAGCGCGAAGACGATATTGATGCCGATATGGTTGAACAGGGTCAGCGTTCCCCGGGAAACGCCAATGAATGGAATGACAATCAAAAGCAGCGCAAAGAGAATGAACCACAAGGCCCGCTGGGTGAATTTCTCCGACGCGGTTGGCGCCAGCGACGTCATGTTGGTGGTCATGTCTGTCATGCCTCACGTTCCCCCATGAGGCCAGTGGGCCGGGCAATCAGGACCAGCACCAACAACAGGAAAGGCAGGGTCGGTGCCAGCTGGGCAACCGTAATCCGCCCCAGTTCAGAACTTTCCGTCAGGCCGAGGAAGCCAAATATGTCGGCGAATGTAGCGTTGATGGAAACCGCCGAGGTTTGCAATATGCCGATCAGCATGGCCGCCAGAAAGGCGCCCTCAAGTGACCCCATGCCGCCAACGACGACGACCACGAAAACGATTGGTCCCATCTGGACCGCCATGGCGGGGTCGGTGATGAAGTAATTGCCGCCGATCACACCAGCGAGACCTGCAAGGGCGCAACCTGCACCGAACACGCTCATGAAGACAAGCGGAACATTGTGCCCGAGGTGGCCGACCATATGCGGATGTGTGAGGGCTGCCTGAATGATGAGGCCGATGCGGGTTCTCTTGAGGAGATACCAAAGGGCGACCAGCATGAAGACTGCGACAAAGAGAATGAATATGCGGTAGGCCGGGTAGTTCGATCCGTAGAGCGTGAAAAGCGTGAAGTCGAGCGCTTCGGGCACCTTGTAGTTCACCGCATTGGGGCCCCAGATGATCCTGACGACCTCGTCAATCAGATAGGCAAGACCGAAAGTGAACAATAGCTCTGCCACATGGCCGTTGGCATGGACCCGGCGCAAGCCCCAGCGTTCAACAATCATTCCAACTCCACCGGCAAGAACCGGTGCTAGAAACAGCGCAAGCCAGAAATTGGTCACGCCCATGATGGTGTAGGCAAAATAGGCGCCCAGCATGTAGAAGCTGGCATGGGCGAAGTTCAAGATGCCCATCATTGAGAATATGAGTGTCAGCCCGCTTGACAGCATGAAGAGCAGAAGCCCGTAAATCATGCCGTTTAGCAGGGAGAATACGATCGTTTCCATGCTGTCCCCGTCGAAGGCTCGCCTGTAAAACCCTGGCTCTGAAAATCATGGAGTTCGGGCGCCGATGTAAATGGATACGGCGGCGCCCGATCTCAAACCTCAGGCGGTCGGTCCCTGTTACGGACGTTCCATCTTGCAGGTGGTTGGCTCTTCAGCTGCTGCGGCATCGATCGTGCCGTTTTCGACCAGCTTCCATCCCTTGTCGGTGTTGTCGACCTTGTATTTCACGTCCTTCGCCACCGTGGAGATGTAGAGATTTTGCTGCGCCTGGTGATCCGATGCGCGCATCGTAACCGGGCCATAGGCACCTTCAACAGTCAGGCCTTCAAGCGCCTTGGCAATGGCAACCGGATCGTTCGAGCCAGCCTTTTCGGAAGCCGCCTTCAGCATATCCACGGCCTCAAAGGCACGATGGTAGTAGTAATCGTATTCCGGAAAGCGCTCCTTGTATTCCTCAATCAGAGCGTATTGCTCATCGCTGGCCTCCAGATTGGTGATGCCTTCGGTGACCTGATAGAGCGTGCCGATGGCCCCATCGCCGAGCGTTGAAACGGCGCCCAGCGAACCGCCATAAAATGTCAGGAACGGAATCTTCAGGCCTGAATCTCCGGCAGCCTTGACCAGCAGAACCATGTCCTGCCCCCAGTTACCGGTGATAACAGCGTCAGCCCCGGAGGCCTGGATTTTCTGGATATAAGGTGTGAAGTCCTTGACCTTGCCGAGCGGATGCAACTCGTTTCCGACAATCTCGATGGACTTCTTCTTTTCTCCAAGCTGCTTGACGGCAGCCTCGGCAACAGCCTTGCCGAACACGTAGTCCTGACCGATCAAATAGACCTTCTTGATGTCGTCGCGCTTGATAAGCCAGTCGGTGATGGCGTTCATCTTCATGTCGGCATGCGCATCAAAGCGGAAATGCCAGAACGAGCAGGCTTCGTTGG
>JBNKOQ010000281.1:0-5051 GCA_050294735.1 Roseibium sp.
TGTGCGAAGACTATCATTTTGAATAAGCCCGTCCCGGTTAATGAAGTAAACGTCTCCCGTCTCGCCCAAACCCGCGTATTTGCCCAATGTCTGGCTGAGCTTTGCTGTCGGGATTTGATAGACGAGAACACCCAAGGTCTTCGATCCGACCGTCACCGGCGCTGACATCAGGATCGCAGGTCTGTTTTGAGACAATCCGTAGTTTTCCAGATCGAAGAAATGGACGGCGTCCGGTGCACCGGCCGCAGCCGCTTCGAACGCTCTGCCGAGACTGGTATTCTTCCATTCCTCGGAGCGCAGATCTGCCGCAAAGTCATCACGTTTGTGAACCGAGTAAACGACCTTTCCGTCAAGTCCGGCCAGAACGAGATCATCGTAGCCGTTCTCAGTAATATAACGGAGCAGAAGCGGATGATATTTCGTGTGGGCCCGGTCATAGGGTTTGCGGCCTGCCTTGACCAGCTGCGCCCGTTCATTTTCAGGGTGAGGGTTATCGGCAATGTAGGTCTTCAAGAGCCGCTCTTGTGCGTCCTCGCCATACTTCCGCCAGCCTTTGTCGAAATCCGCCAAGGCTGCTTTGACAGTATCGCTATTCGCATTTGACGCGATCCCGTTTTCAGTGCCTCGCATGAAATCCATGAGCGCGTCTTTCCGGCTTTCTGCAAGTGCGAGAAGGCGCTCTTCGGCAAGCGCCTTGACACTGTTCGCACCGGAAAAATAACTCGCCAGGCCAACGCCAGCGGTGCACAAAAGAGCGATTCCGACCACCATTGCCGGTAATTTTGTAGATACCCTCACCCCGTGCTCCATTGTCAGAGTTTCAATTGTCGACGTTCGTCCGCTCAGGTGAACCCGAAAATCAGAGATTCTCGACGTTGACGCCGAAAGTTACAGCTCCGATATTCTCGCCGGTGTCTGGATCCGTTACGGGAATGCTGACCTGGCTTTGCAGCATCTGAGTGCTGTCGTCTTTTTCCAGATCGCCGACATGCACGGCCCCTTTGCCAACCAGGAAGGTTTTCTTCCATTTGGCCTCATCGCCCTGCCAGTAGTCCGAAGTCACATCGCTTTGGCCAACATTCAGGCCTTTCGCATCCATGACAAAGATCTCGGTGAAAAGACCACCGCTTTCGCTCTGTACGTCGGCGAGGTAAGCGGAAAGATCGTTTTCCAGAAGCTTATCCATCAACGGCTGGTCGGCAGCATCGGCTTCAGCGCGCCAGGCCTTGTCCAATTCGTCGATCTTCGCCTGATCGTAGCCGCTCGTCTCCATATTTTGAGCCTTGACCGCTTCAATCACTTCACTCGACGAAGCAACCTCCATAGCACGTCCGTTGGCCAATGCTTCCAGCTCGGATTGGAACTCGTTCGCACTGGCAAACGCCATGGTTGCAAGAAAAAATATCGTAGATTTAAGGTAAACTTTCATTTGACGTCTCCTAGGTCTTCCGCATAGTCAGGGCACAGGAAAAATGTTAAGAAGAAATGGAAATAGGAAATACAGATCAAAATAAGAGAAAATATTACGCGAGACGGGCCATCATTTAAACTTAGAGTTTACGGAATATTTCTTACAACGATATTTAACACCGTAATAAATACTTATCGCCCATCAAATGCCCGGCTGGAGGAAAGAACGAAGGCCGCTTGCGAAACACAAAGCTTTCCGCTATAGCACCCGCGCGCCTGCACCCCTGGAGGAGGCGCATCTGGGCCGATTCCGGATCTGAAGCAGCTGCAGAGGATACGCCGGCCCTTTTCTAAACATCCGAAGGAGTTACGCCATGGCTACCAGCTATGAGCTGAAGGCATCGGCACGGGACCGGGTGGGCAAGGGGGCCGCACGGGCACTGCGTCGTGAAGGCCTTCTACCCGCCGTAATCTACGGCGACAAGAAACCAGCATTGCCGATCAGCATTCCGGTCAAAGAGACCACGCTGACCCTGCACAAGGGCGGCTTCCTGACCCACATCGGCTCTGTCGAAGTGGATGGCAAGAAGCATCAGGTTATTGCAAAGGACTATCAGCTGCACCCGGTTCGCGATGAACTGCTGCATGTCGATTTCCTCCGCGTTTCCGGCAACACAACCCTGACTGTTGATATCCCGGTCATCTTCATCAATGAAGAAACTTGCCCGGGCATCAAACGCGGCGGGATGCTGAATGTCGTTCGCCACACGGTCGAATTGAACGTTCCAGCCAATTCTATCCCGGAATCCTTGGTCTTCGATCTGGCCGAGGCCGATATCGGCGACACCCTGCACATTTCGGCAACCACTTTGCCGGAAGGCGCTCATCCGACGATCACCGACCGTGACTTCACGGTTGCGACGATCGCGGCTCCAGGCGGCGGTGCTCAGGAAGACGATACTGAAGAAACAGAAGAAGAAGCAGGCGAAGAGTAATCTTCCTGTCTCGTGGGGCGGATCATCTCCGCCCCTTTTCACTTTGCATACTGCAGGCGACTGCCTATTTTCTTAAGTTTCCGAGGGTTGGCCAAGCACACCCTTGACGGTCTGATGGCCCATAACCATTGAGGCCAGTGGCTTAACCGCAAGGACATGACCATGCGCCTGATCGTCGGCCTTGGGAATCCCGGTGCGAAGTACGAGCGCAACCGGCACAATATCGGCTTTATGGCGGTGGACGAGATCCACCACAGGCATTCAGGCTTTTCTCCGTGGCGCGCACGCTTTCAGGCACAGGTTTCAGAAGGCCTCCTGGGAAGCGAAAAGGTGCTCTTGCTGAAGCCCTCCACTTTCATGAATGAATCCGGACGGGCTGTTGGAGAAGCCATGCGTTTCTTCAAGATCGCGCCGGAAGATGTTGTCGTCGTTTATGACGAGCTCGATTTGCCGCCGGCAAAGTTCCGAATGAAATCGGGTGGCGGGCACGGTGGGCATAACGGGCTTCGCTCCATCACAGCCCATATCGGAGCCGACTACCGCCGGCTGCGCCTGGGGATTGGCCACCCTGGCGACAAAAAAATGGTCTCCAACTATGTGCTTGGCGATTTCTCCAAGGCTGACAGCGAATGGCTGGATCCGCTTTTGGGCCAAATCGCGGACAATGCGGACATGCTGGCAGAGGCCAAGGACAGCCAGTTTGCCAACAAACTGACCCTTGCCCTTACTCCCGAAAAGGACACCTCCAGGTCCGCCAGCGTGAAAAAGCCAAGACCGGATGCCAAGCCCCAAAAGCCCAAGCAGCAAAGTCACATAAGGCAGGCACGCAAGCCAAAGACTCCTGACCTGCCGAAATCCGGGCCGATGGCGGAGATGCTCAAAAAGCTTTTGGGCAAGTAAAGGCAACCGCCTCCGCCAATAGTTAACAACTTGTCAGAAATTCCATTCTCATTATTGTGTCAAACTGCCCCATCGTAATGGCATCAACTCTTAAACGTAGAAGGATGTCCCATGGACAGTGCCATCGACCAGATTAGCGTCTACACACCGCTTATTATCAATGCCGTCAAAGCCCTTGTCGTTCTCATCATAGGCTGGCTCCTCTCCGGTTTCCTGAGCTCGCTCATTAAGAAACGCATCGTGGCTAGTCCGAGGGTCGACGATACTCTTGGCTCCTTCGCCGCCTCGGTTGTCAAATGGCTGATCCTGCTGATCACCGTGATCGCCGTGCTGCAGCTCTTCGGCATACAGGCAACCAGCCTTGTCGCCATCCTGGGTGCTGCCTCCCTGGCCATCGGCTTGGCTCTGCAGGGAACATTGAGCGATCTGGCCGCCGGTGTGATGCTGATCCTGTTCCGTCCCTACAAACTCGGCCAATATGTCGACATCGGAGGCACCGCCGGAACCGTGAAGGACATCAATCTCTTCATGACGGAGCTCTCGACCGCCGACAACGTGCAGATCCTGATGCCAAACGGAAAGGCCTGGGGCGCCATTGTCACCAATTACTCGACCCATCCAACACGCCGTTGCGATTTCACCTTTGGCATCGATTATTCCGATGACATCGACAAGGCGATGAAGATCATTCTCGACCTGGCGAGTAAGGACGGCCGGGTGCACAAGGATCCGGAGCCTTGGGTTCGGGTTACCAATCTTGGCGACAGCTCTGTCGACCTCGGCGTGCGTCTGTGGTGTGATGCGGCAGAATACTGGAACCTGAAGTTCGATATGACGAAAGCGGTCAAAGAAGCCTTCGACGCGGGGGGCGTATCCATCCCCTATCCGCATTCGGTCGAAATTCAAAAGAAGGCCTAAGACTTCACATCCAAAACCAATCCTGAAAAAGAGCCGCCCAACCGCGGCTCTTTTGCCATTGTCATGCTGAAGCCTTGACCTTGTCCCCGCCATCCGGCACATAGCGGCAACATTTCAAGCTACCAAACCGAAAGCGATCACCCATGGGTTTCCAGTGCGGCATCGTCGGACTG
This sequence comes from Roseibium sp., assembly GCA_050294735.1. Taxonomy (GTDB): domain Bacteria; phylum Pseudomonadota; class Alphaproteobacteria; order Rhizobiales; family Stappiaceae; genus Roseibium. The sequence continues at coordinate 4,397 of JBNKOQ010000281.1, forward strand.
CCCAATGTCGGCAAGTCCACGCTCTTCAATGCGCTTACCAAGACCGCAGCCGCCCAGGCGGCGAACTATCCGTTCTGCACGATTGAGCCGAACACCGGCGAAGTCGCAGTGCCCGATCCACGCATGGATGCGGTTCGCAAGGTCGCAGGTTCCAAGGAAATCATTCCGACCCGCATCACCTTCGTTGACATCGCCGGCCTCGTCCGCGGAGCCTCAAAAGGCGAAGGTCTCGGCAACCAGTTCCTGGCCAACATCCGTGAAGTCGATGCCATTGCGCATGTTCTCCGCTGCTTCGAGGACGACGATATTACCCATGTCGAGGGGACCATCGATCCGATAGCCGATGCAGATACGGTCGAGACCGAACTCATGGTCGCCGACATGGAAAGCCTGGAGCGCCGTGTTGCGCCTTTGAAAAAGAAGGCCACTTCCGGCGACAAGGAGGCAAAGGCCACCGTTCCGATCATGGAAGCTGCCCTTGCGCTTCTGCAGGAGGGCAAGCCCGCGCGAACCCTGCAGCTGGACGACCCTGAAGAAAAAAAGATACTCGACGGCCTGAACCTGCTCACCTCCAAGCCGGTTCTCTATGTCTGTAACGTCGAGGAAGCCTCAGCAGGCACCGGCAATGCACTATCTGCCAAGGTTGAGGAAAAGG
>JBNKOQ010000282.1:0-5045 GCA_050294735.1 Roseibium sp.
CCCCCTCCAGGTCCGCCTCAAACAGGTTCGCCTTTCGCAGGTTCGCCCCGTACAGGTTCGCCCCCTTCAGGTTCGCCTTTCGCAGGTCCGCCTTTCGCAGGTCCGCCTTTCGCAGGTCCGCCTTTCGCAGGTTCGCCCCCTTCAGGTACGCCCCCTTCAGGTTCGCCCCCTTCAGGTCCGCCAAAGCAATATCCGGTCGAAACGGTTTTTCTCGCCGCCGCTCATTCCAAGCCGCAACACCTTGTTGTAGCCATTCCAGATGTTGCGGATCTGCCATTCAATTCCCCCCAGCAACTACGTTTCTCAACACTAGAAAATACAATCAGGAGAGGCAAACTCATCACGCTGGCTGCAGCGGTTTAAAACGCCTTTAAATGCGTCCCCATGAATTTGGTATAGGCTTGCTGCCAACGCTCATCGCCGCCCTTTGACGCCGACCGTGTGCCGCTTCAGGCCAAACTCATTGGCGAAGGCGTCGGCGGCCTCTTCTGTTTCAAAACACATCCTGAAGCCGTCCTGGTCCCGGCTTTCCCGGAGATCGCCCAAACTGCGATTGCTGTTTGGTCCGAGGGCATCGGCGAAGGCATGCATTGTGTCCAGAAGAGCACCAAGGCCACCGCCCGGTACCGGGACAATGACTTGATGGGGGTAAGCCTTATCAAGCGCGCTGTCCAACGGGACGCCTTTGAGCCTCCTGCTCACTCTACCGGATCGATCATGCTGGCTTTGTCCCCGGCCTTTGTGGAATTGACTTCCCGGCTGACGCGATAGGCCTTGAGCGTGTTGCCCAGGTTCCTGCCAAGTGTATCCTTGGCAGCGGTGACCGGCTGATCCGGATTGAGCCAATCCTGAAAGGCGTCCGGCTCCAGAATAACCGGCATGCGGCTATGCACATGGCTGATGGCCGGGGCGGCTTCCGCTGTCAGCAGTGTGCAACTGGTGACATCGAGCGTCTTGTTGTAGGCCCAGAGACCGGCGAAGGCCATCGGGGTCTGGCCGGGCAAATGAATGAACCAGGGGTCTTTGCCGCCGTCCTCCCCTTTTATCCATTCGTAGTATCCGCTGGCGGGCAAGAGGCAACGGCCTGTTCTGTAGGCATCGCGGAAAGCGGGCTTTTTCTCCGCGTCTTCCGAACGGGCGTTGAACATGGGGTATTTGCTTTGCAGCTCCTTGGCCCAATGGGGCACCAGCCACCAGCGGCCCTCGGAGACAACCGGGTTGCCATCGGCATCAATGTAGGTGAAGGGCACGTCCTGTGTCGGCGCGATGTTGTAGCGCGGAGGCGTATTGCGGCCACGTCCCGCATCGCCCAAGAAACTCAGATAGGCATGCACTTCGGCCCAGGTGTGAAAAAGGGTGTAGCGTCCGCACATGCCTAACTGGTCTCCTCTGATTTAGGGGGAATTAAAGACCGTTTAAGCCGCCTTTGAAAGCCTCTCACTGGCGATGTCATAATAGGCCGCTTCGCGCTCGCAGCCGACGAAGCGGCGGCCCGACCGAAGCGCAGCGACACCGGTTGTCCCGGAACCCGCGAACGGGTCGAGGATGGTGCCTGCCGGGCAGACCTGGACAAGGGCATCCATCAAGGGCAGAGGCTTGCCGGTGGTGTGCTGCTTCGCCCCGCCCGCGTTGACACCGAAACGATAGACCCCCGGACGGGTCGGGCCATCTTTGTCGTGCCACGGCCCTTTCGAACCCCAGAGGATGAATTCGGCCTGCTGGCGGAACTTACCCATCATGGGGCGGCAGGCTTCCGTCTTGTCCCAGGCAACACAGCCCAGATAGGTGAAACCAGCGGCCTGAATGGCCGTGATCATCACCGACAGCTGCCGCCAATCGATAAAGATCATCACCGGCGAGCCGGTCTTCAGCACCCGGTAGGCTTCGGTCAGCCAGAGAGTGGACCACATCAGATAGGAATGCTGGTCCCGGTTCTCGCCAGAGAACTCCGGATAGAGGCCCGGATTGTTCAGGTACTTGCTGTTAGAGCTGCGACCGGTGCGGTCCTTGGCGTGAAGTCCACCGGAGCTGTAAGGCGGATCGGTGACCAGGGCGTCGTATTGTTCGGCTGATTGATCAACCAGCCAGGTCATGGCGTCTTGCTGAAAGAGTTGCCAGTTCATCGTCTATGCTTTCATCAGGCGCTCATGGCGGTCTGAGAAGGGCTCTTGTTTGTTGGATCTCCCGTTCGGAGATGCCAGTGGCCTCAAACTATTTAGTGTCCCACATCGGGGACATTTGATTTCAATGGTGCCGGTGATCGCGTTGGGTTCCGCTTTCATCAGCAGTTTGCGGCAACCGCCGCATCGTATTTCTTTCATGACAACCTTTAGGCGACTCAGCCATTGTGCCCTGGCACTCGCGTTTTAGGGGCGCGATGCAGCGGGCGGGGTGGTTGTCTCATGCTACCGGGCGGGTTCGAAGTTTGCCGCTTAGGCCCGCCATCCGGATCTTCGGGTCCGGACCGCCCGTGGCAAGATGCCATGCGAGCACTTGTAAAGGGGGGACGGCATGGAAAAGCCCGGTGACAAGCGTACAAGCAACAACCACTTGGAACATGCTTTCATCGCGATGATTTTCGCACTTTTGGTGATTATTGGCATCTTGGCGATACCTGTTGTCATGTGGGTTTGGGACGGCTTTGGCACTGCGTCTGTCCCAGTCGGTGAAACACGGGTTGACCGATCCCGAATAGCTGCCCCTCTGCTGACTGTCGTCATTGCGGTTATTACACTTCTAACAGTGCTCTGGCGCGGGTCGATTGCGAGCCGTCAGGCCTTTGAGCAGAAACGCCAGAACGATAGCCGTGACGAAGCCGACCTTGCGCTTCTTTTGGAGAAAGCTGAAGAGAACTTAGCGACTGAAGAGAATACGGTGAAACGTTCTCTAGGTCTCACAATGGTCGAAACCATCGCATTGGCGGAAAATTCCAGATATGCGGGCTTTGCGCTAGAACTGGCCGCAGATCAAATAGTGTGGGCACATACAAAAGGCGGTTCAAAAGCCAAACAACTCAGTGAGAAAATCCGACGTATCCTCGAGAGCGCCCAAAGCCAATTAAATCGTGAAGTTCCGGAGCGAATGACACTCGATTTCGGGACGACAGGGCAGTTGCTTACTGCGCCAGCCACCGAACAGCTGTTCAGACCCACAATCGCCCTCCGGCATGTCTTATTTCAGCGAGCGTACATATCGCTCGACAGCCGCGCGACAGCTGCAATGAACCAAGAACTCGTGTCCTGGCGTTTCAATAGGTGCCGGATTAATTTCATTAGAGGATTATTGGATCAAGCCGGTTGGCTAGATCGATGTCAAAGTGATTTTGACAAATGCGTTATTATCGGTGCCAAGATCCGGAACATTGGCGCTGGACTGGTTGGTGGAACGGCCCAAGACAACATTTTCAGTAGCTGTGAGTTTTCTGGTGCGGTCTTCGACAGCCCAGCCATCTTTGAAGTCAACGAATTTAAGGGGTGTTGTTATGTAAATAGTAATCCGCCCAAATTTGCGGATCCAAGGGCCGTGGATTTAGTTGATTATCTAAGAGATAACGGAATTGACATCATCCCTGTAACGCCCGCAACTTCAATGTTTAAGTGACCCAAAATAGGCATCTTACTCACACTTTCATTTCCGCCGTGCCCGAGGTGTTGTAGCTTTCCGCGTCGGCGTCGAACGCATGAAGCGCCTGTTTAACAATCCAGCTGCCGGAAACCTCCGGTGACGGGCTGTTTTGTTCACCGCTCCCTCTCCAGATCCACGGGTGTCGTATAACCGCCATCGTCCAGCTTGTGCCGGGCCACCTGAACGGACCAGGCTCCAGCCAGTTCCGGCTGGATCGGTGGCAGGGTGATCTTGCTTTCGGCGAAGACGTTCTGGTTGCCGAGCAATGTGACACTGGCGGTTTCGCCGGAGGCGGTTCCATCCTTGAGATAGGCCTCCGCCGCCCGCTCGGCTTCTTCTTGTGTCGCGTAAGTGCGCGATAACGTCTTTTGCGGTTCGCCGCTTCCCGCGATGTAGTTCTGCCGTGTTGCCTTGCCCTGATCGTGCCAGGTTGCCTTGACCGATTTGAAGTTCTCCCGCTCCGCGCCAGCCCACGAATAGTCGAGCACCTGGGCAGACGGAAAGGCGATAGCGGGGAACGAAAGGCCGCTGGCGGATTTGGCCGTACCGCGCTCGGTAAACAGCAAGCGGCCCATCTTCGGCTTGAATGAAATGCCCAGGTCATCGGCCAGTCGCGTCAGAAAATTGATGTCGCTTTCATGGGTCTGGTCAATGTGCGGGATCTTGATCGACGCAATGGACTTGGCAACGGCAGGCGCGAGGCCATTGCGACCGGCGATGGTCTTGACGATATCGCCAACCGTCTTCTTGTCGTAGCTCTCGGTGCGCTGCTGCTTCAGCGAACCGCTCATATCGGCGGACGTGCCGGAGATGGTCATCATGTGGCCTCCCGACTTCGAGCCGGAAGTGGTTGGTTGGTCGGAATGGAACATCCCAATCGACCGGCGGCCTGTTTCGAGATAGCCGAACTCGCAAGTGATCACTGAGCCTTTCGGCGGGATCGGAACGGTACCATCGCGCACCAGCTGGATTTCGATGCTGTCGGCTTCCTTGCCGGAATTATCGGTCACCTCAACGGAGACCAGCTTGCCGCGCTCCAGCTGATTGACCAGATAGGAACTGATGTCCTGGCCGTTCACAGTCACTTTGAAATCGGGTGTCATCGACATGCGTTTATCAGTCCCATTATCATTCCCATGGATTGACGATCAGCCGGGTTTCGGCAGCGGGCCGAAGCGGCGTTAAATCTGGCATGAACACCTTTTGCCCCATGGGCAGGAATGCGCCCTTGGCAGACAGCCCGCGATTGGCCTTGTGATCGAGAACCCGCTCAACCAGACGCCCGTCCTGACGGCCATAGTGGTCAAAGACCATCTGATGCTTGTCTGCTTGATTAGTAGCCACTGCAGAACCATTAGTCAGGGATAAAATGAGGTTTCTTTTCTTCCTGTTACTGGCCATAATATGGAAATACTTGGTAT
>JBNKOQ010000283.1:0-5040 GCA_050294735.1 Roseibium sp.
CGAAGGGTTGCTTTCCGGTCTCTCTCCCGCCGCAGCCTATAGCCGGCTGTCCGGTCTACTGATCGGTGCCGAGCTGGCTGCCGTGAAACGCGGAGCTGCACCCAATGAGCAAATTGTCATTCTCGGTTCGGACCGAATTGCAGCGGCCTATGAACTCGGCCTTGCGACCCTCGGTCTCCCCAGCGAATGCCTGCCCGCAGAAGACATCACACTTCGTGGCCTGACTCTGGCCTATTCCAGCCTCAAGGACCTTCCGTAATGACCCGCCCCCTGATTGCGATCCTCCGCGGAATCACCCCAAATGAGGCCGTTCCTATTGCGGAAGGCCTAATATCGGCCGGGATCACACGCATCGAAGTTCCCCTGAACTCACCTGACCCGCTGATCAGCATCTCCGCCATGGCCAAGGCTTGCTCGGATCACGCCCAGATCGGGGCCGGGACGGTTTTGAGTGCAAGCGATGTGACCAGTGTGAAAAATGCTGGCGGAACACTCATCGTGTCGCCCGACTGCAACCCGGATGTCATCACCGCCACGAAGGCGGCCGGCATGGCTTCCTATCCCGGTGTCATGACTCCCAGCGAGTGCTTTACCGCTCTGCGCAATGGCGCCGATGGCCTGAAGCTCTTCCCAGCGTCCCTGATTGGCCTTGCCGGTCTCAAGGCTATTCGTGCAGTTCTGCCGGAAGGCACCGAAACCTATGCTGTGGGCGGCGCCGGGCCTGACAACTTCAAGCACTGGATTGCAGCAGGGATTACCGGGTTCGGCATTGGCACCGCGCTCTATACCCCCGGACTTTCCTTGGCCGAGGTCACCGAACGCGCGAAGGCCATTGTTGCTGCTTACGATCTTTGCGGAGGAAATTGAAATGCATGGGATTTTCAGCCATCACCAGTGCACTCTGGGCGAGGGCCCCTTGTGGCATCCCGAGCGCCAGCAGCTTTTCTGGTTCGACATTGTCGAAAAACAGCTAATGAGCGTTAAGAACAACGAGGCTATGGTCTGGCAGTTCGACGAACATGTGTCCGCAGCTGGCTGGACCGATACCGACAGCCTGCTCATTGCCAGCGAGACAGAACTCTTTGAATTCAACATCTAGACCCAAGCATACCGGACTGTCTGCGCTCTGGAAGCCGACACTCCCACCACCCGCTCCAATGACGGCAGAGCCGATCCCCAAGGCGGTTTCTGGATCGGCACAATGGGGAAATCCGCAGAAGCAGAGGCAGGTTCAATCTACCGCTACTATCGCGGAGAGCTCCGGCGAATTTTTGCCAAAATCACGATTACCAACGCCATCTGCTTCGCCCCGGATGGAAAAACAGCTTATTTCGCCGACACGTCGGAGCAGACGATCCAACGTGTCGGTCTGGACAGCGAAGGCTGGCCATCGGGCACCGCTGAAGTTTTCATTGACCTGCGCCCCGAGGGCATCAACCCGGACGGCGCCGTCGTTGACAGCACGGGCTGCCTTTGGAACGCACAGTGGGGCGCCCACCGCGTCGCCCGGTATAGTCCTGATGGCGAGTTCCTCGACGCAATTCCCTTTGACGCGAAACAGGTCTCCTGCCCCGCCTTTGGCGGTCCGGACCTCAGCACTCTTTTCGTCACGTCAGCCGCCATCGGGCAAACCGGCGAAGCTGACGGTCTGACCTATTATGCAGAGACCAAAGCCACCGGACAGCCGGAACACCGTGTTGTGCTCTAACAGGCTGGTGGATAAAGACGGGCAGGAACCTGCTCAAAGGTTACGCGGCCATCTTTGACACCCCAAAGCGGCCTTAGGATTTCCGCGACGACCTGATCACCACCTTGAGCTGGCAACGCAATGAAAGTCGCCGGCTCACCGACGGCTATCCTTGTGTTCCGGTTGATCAGCCGTCTTGGCGCATCGGTCACCATCGAGAAACACGCCGAGAGATCATCGACGCTCCCGAGCTGATGTACATTCGCATACAGGTTCGCCATCCGGGGCAGCGAGCAATCCCCATAGGGCGTGAACGGATTCAGCACATTGTTGGTGGCAACTGTGCAGCAAACGCCATGCTGGTGAAAAACGTGAGCGGGCGCCACCCCACGCGGCACCAGGTGATCGTGCTCCCGCCCCATCAAGAACAAATCGGTAGCCGGTAAAACCGTGAGAGCAATGCCCGCGTCTTTGAGCAATGCAACGGTCTCCAGAAGCCTTGGCCGCGGCAAAGCCGACAGTTTCGACACATGGCCGATCGTTACCCTGCCCTGCCAACCGTGCATAACGGTTCGCCGCGCGATCTCATCAAGATGCCGCCATTCAGGGTCAAGATCGAAGTCAACATGAAAATCCAGATCGACATTGAACCTTTCGGCCATGTCAAAAAGGATCGCAATCTGGGTAGCCGGATCCGTGTCTGTATAAGGGCAGCCGCCGAGAAGGTCCGCACCACCTAGCAAAGCGGTCTCCAACAACGCTTGAGTGCCCGGCGTATTCGTCAGCCCTTCTTGAGGAAAGACGCAAATCTGCAAGTCAAGCGCCCAAGCATAGTCGTTCTTGAGTTGCATGACCGCCTCCAGTCCCAGGAGGCCGATACCCGGATCGATCTCCACATGAGTCCGCATGGCATTTGTTCCCTGGACAATCGCCTTGTCCAGAACACGCTTTCCACGTTCATAAATATCGGCAGCCGTGAAACTCTTTTTAGCCGCGGCAACCGAAGCTATGGCCCCTTCCACCGTGCCGCTTTCATTCTGGCAGCGGTCGAGAATGCACGCCTTGTCCAAATGAATATGACTTTCCACAAATCCGCATGTCAGCAGAGCGCCATTGCCCTGCAGTTCAGCCCCAGGACCCGGCAGCCCTGGTCCGATTTCGCAGATTTTGCCGTCACGAACCACAAGGTCCACCAAGCCGTCCGCGCCTGGCAGTCGGACTGAGCGCACTACTAGGTCGTTCATCGCATGCCCATTTCCGGGCGCCGGACCAATAGGTCGTGGACTAAATTCTGGAAACCCTGATTGAACCGCATTTTGCTCCCCATACCGATGGGCTAAGCGCCCGCCTTCCCTGTCCACAGCAAGGCAGATGCCAAACAGGAAATTGCAGTCGTAAGGGCGATTGTCCGGGAAACCGGCCGGCGATCAAATTCACATCGCCGCAGTTTGCCCAAATCACAAGCACCTCTGCTTATTAATGTCCCATGCAAATCAACGGATAAGATCTATTCTGGCCATCTCTAGTCCCAAGCAAGGAACTCATAATGACACCCACATCTGCCGAAACACCCGAAGAGGCACGGATCGTCCGCGATTATCTGGATGCGTCCATGAAACCGGATCCGGAATTGGCAGCCACTTTTGTTGCAGATGACGTCGTGATCACATTCACAGGCGGCCGGACATTCGATCATCCGTCCGGCCCCACAGGCTTCAATGCCAAGCGCTACAAGTGGGTGAAAAAGAAAATGAACCGTTTCGATGTGGCTGCGGGAGACACAGGCACCGTCGTCTATTCGGTGGGTACTCTATATGGCGAATGGCCGGACGGAACACCTTTTGAAGGAAATCGCTACATCGATCGGTTTGAGGTCGAAAATGGCAAAATCACAAAGATGGATGTTTGGAACGACAGCGCCGAACGCATTCTGACCCATATGGGGATCGAAGCCTGATATTTGCTGAATAACCAGGAGCTTCTGCCATGACTGCACACTCCTGAGAATTCGGGGAGGTTGACGCATCAGGTGGCCGCGACAACAGTCTCAAAACAGAGAAGGACCGGCCTGAACAAAGCCGGTCCTTCCTCCATAAGGTCTTCCCTTGGCGCCGGGTCAGCAAAGCCCGGCGGAGCCTGGCAGGAGACAAACCATCAGCTGTTTCCTAGCTGGTCAGACAGTATCGGCGGCGAAGAACTCCGGATCGTATCCCTTGCTCGCCATCAGGAGTTCCCGTGTATAGGCCTCTGTCGGTTCCGACCGGCGCATTTGCTCGACGCTCATCACCTCAACCACTTTGCCGTGGCTCATCACCGCGATTTCCTCGCACATGTGGGCGACGACCGCCAGATCATGCGTCACCATCAGGTAGGTCAGGTTCCGTTCGGTTCTGAGGTCGGAAAGGAGGTTCAGAATTTCCGCCTGGACCGACACATCCAGCGCCGATGTCGGCTCGTCCAGCAGGAGAACATCAGGCTCAAGCATTAAGGCCCTGGCAACAGCCACCCGCTGCCGCTGCCCGCCCGACAGCTGATGCGGGAACCGGAACCGGAAAGCCTTTCCCAAGCCAACGTCGTCAAGAGCCTTCAAAACCCGTCGGTCGACATCTTTGACCCCATGAAGTTTCAAGGGCTCCGACAAGATGCGATCAACTGTATGACGGGGATGCAGCGAAGCATAAGGGTCCTGAAACACCATCTGCATCTTGCGGTAAAATGCCTTTTGCCGTTTCGGCTGAAGCACTTCGCCCTCAACGCAGATGCGACCATCCCAGTCGTCAATCAAGCCACTGATCGCTCTCAAAACAGTCGACTTGCCCGAACCGCTCTCTCCGACCAGCCCATAGCTGCCGCCTTGCTGCACCTTAAAGGAAACGTCCTTGACGGCGTGAAGGGTTTCACCGCCCTCGCCGAAATAGACATTGAGATTGCTCACCTCCAAGGCTGGATGGCTCGCGGTCCGGTTCAACACGGTTTCAGTCATAGGCCACCACGCTTTCCTGGTTCCGCCAGGCAGGATCCCGGTTCAGAACCTCGAGCTTGTCTGTCGGATGGTCGATCTGCGGCATGGCGGCGAGCAACCCCCGGGTATAGGGATGCTTGGCGTTATGAAGCTCGCTTGCCTTGCAGGTTTCCACGATCTTGCCGCCATACATGATGATCACCCGGTCGCAAAATGAAGACACAAGATGAAGGTCGTGGCTGATGAAAATCAGTCCCATGCCCCTTGATACCCTGAAACAAATAACGGCCGAAACGAGCATGCCCTAGCGGCGTCATCGGCCAGTCTGACCAGGTACCGCCAATGACCGAAAAGACATATCACAGTTCCCCCATCGCCATTATCGGCATGG
>JBNKOQ010000284.1:0-5023 GCA_050294735.1 Roseibium sp.
GCCGGGGTGAGGATGGGTTTGTTCGATGTGACGTGACGCTGACCATAATAGGTCAGTGTGATGACATGGTTGCCAGACGCATCGAGGTAGCCGGACGCCATTTCCTTGAACAGCTCGGAATCACGGTAGGCGGCCCAATGATCGTAGTCGCGGAACATGTAAGGCGCCCCGCCGATGGCAATCGGTCCGAAGGACCGTCCAGCAAAGGATTGGCCCGTGTAGATGATGTCAACGGTGCCCAGTCCAAGCCCTTCGTTGATATCGGTTTCCTTGCCGAGGGACGATGCCGGGAACACTTCGATTCCGTAGCGGTTGTCCGTGCGCTTGGCGAGCTCCTCTCCCGCCCAGACAGCCCATTTGTGGTAGGGCTCGGTGGTCTCATAGACGTGGGCCCATTTCAGCATCTTGCCTGCGCTGGCGAAGGCCTTGGGCATCATGGTGCTCGCGGCAATCGCAGCGCCGGTTCCGAGCAGAGTCCGTCTGTTGAGTGAAATGGTCACTTTTGTTTCTCCCAAAAAGTCAGATTAAATCGTTTTAGTTTCTTATATGAAACCATCTTTCAGAAAATAATAAGCAAGAGCAAGCCCTTATTTGGCGAGCTTCGCTCCTTTTTTGTGCGCTCCGAGGGTGTGTTGGGATGTCTGCCCCCTGCCGTGCACGGGTACTGGCGCGGATGGAAGGTCCGTATTTCCCGCAGGATACAAGGCGGTTTTGTGAGGCGCGTCGTGTCCGTTGGAACGTGTTGCCGAGAAAATCAGCAACCAGGCCGGCGGGAACCGGCATGCATCATGTTGTGGTTGGGGTCGTTAACGATGGCTCGGGACCTGCAGCCGCTGCCGGCGGATGGGCTGCCCTGGGTCTGCGGTCGGTAATTGGCGCCAGAGGTTTCGTTGCGGCACATCTGATAGGCCATGTCGTAAAGACCCTGCCAGCCGCCCGGATAAGCCGCCAGATTGTCGAGAACGGCCACGGCACCGCCCGCAACCGCTCCCCTGCGTGCGCCGCTTCGGCCAGCCCAGGCTCCTCCGACAACCGCCCCTTCCATCCCGTTGGCAACCATGTCGCCGGTCGGATCGCCGTTGCCCAGATAGCTGTCCGCATAGGCGCGGGCGTAGGCATCGCAATCCGCAGTTCTAGGAATGGCGGGCAGGGGGATCGGCAAGGTGTTCGGGTCCGTCATTCCGTCTGCCAGAACCGGTGATGCCAGAACCGGAAATGCGAGGATGGCCATCAGCAGCATGAGGCCGCAACAGCGGAAGGGCCCGTATCGGTCTGAGTGCGAAGGGGCCACCTGTGTCAATGTCATGCCTGCCATCGCGGTCACTCCGGTTTGTCCGTTTCCCAGTCCGGTTCTTGCAAATACAACTTGCCCGACGCTTGCAAGACATGCGGTCAGTCAAAGCAGGCGTCAGGCAATCCTGTGTACTATTGAGACATTAAAATCCCGATACCATCCATGGTGCAAACTTAGGAAACCGCGATCTGTCAGCCTTTGCCTTCGACGAATTTGCGGCCGACAAACCCGGACTGTCCGTTGAACACAACCGAACACCACCACTTGTCACAGGACCCGACGCTGACTTTCGTATCTTTTGCTATGACACCAAGAATTTCGGCATTCTTGTCTTCGGCGCTGCGGAAGTTGACGTCCTGGGTGACCTTCGCTGTTTCGAAAGAGGAGTTTGTTACCGGGCTGCTTTCCGGAGTTGCCTGACTGCTTTCATTTGAGGCCATGAGCTGCTCCGCCACGTCCGCCCGTTTGGGTGCTTCGGCTCTTGGTGCCGTTGCTCGGGCGATTGCAGCAAGGCCGGCAGTGGAATTTGCATGCGGGTTACGCGTTGGTGCATAGCCTAGAACAGTGTCGGAGGTTGTGCCTGCGGAGCGCAGGGGATCGAAGTTTGCGGGTATGACCGCAGAGGCGGGCTTCAGAACATCCTGCTCGATCCGGTCCTGTATTTTTTGCTGAAGGGCGCTGTTCGCGGAACCACCTGTATCGGCGGCCTCAAACCGTGCCTTGAAGGAACCGTCGTCGATTATGGGGCCTTGCGCGTGCTCCGCGGCTTTCACCGGGAAGGATGCGTTTGCGGCTTCATAGGCGGGGTTCAGCGATATGGTTTCAACCTTGACCGCCCGATCCCCTTTTGCTGGTCCTTGCGGGCCGAAGAGCGTGAGCGCGCCGCCGGTCAGCAGACCCAGGGCAAGCAAGGCAGATGTTCCAGCCATCATGATCCGGCGTCTGGACCAATCGGCTGTCCGCAGACTGGCTATTTTACGACCGACGGTTTGCAGGAAGGTGTCCGTGAGTGCTGTTTGCTCCGGCCGCCCAACGGGATCTTTAAACACTTGGGGAAGTTGCAGGTCCTCGTCGTCTTCCTCGTCGAACCAGACAATTCGCGGGCGGGGTGCCGGAGGGGAACTGGCCCGGCGGAGAAAGGCGCCGGCACTTTCCCGGGCTCTCGCAACGGATCCAGGACGGCTTCTGCCGCTGGTTCCGGAGGTGACGTCAAGGCCCGGTCCGGCTACCGCCGGGGTGGATGGAGCGTGATATTTGAACATGCGGCCCTCCGTGTATTTGGCCTTGGCAACTGCAATGCAGCGCCGGAATGCCCCCGGAAACCTATTAATCCGCCGATATGTGGCGTCATCCGGACCGAATTTTGACGGAGTTCGGGAATTCACGTGACGATTTAAGTGTGAGGTTGCAGCACGCTGGATCGCGTGAAGCATTGATAAAATTGCGTATCGGATTGAAAGAAAAGGCAGAAGAATGTCTGCGGAAAGGACTGGAGATTTTTGACAGGCACCGTTAGCTTTGCTTTCGAGCAAAACAACCCGTTCTGCCCGCCGATAAGCTTGAAGAACGAATACGGGGCAGAACGGTGAGACGAAAATTCGAGGGGATCAATTGATGAAGCGTATTTTGTCCGCCATGACAGTCGGTGCAGCGGTCATGGCAGGTGCCATGGCGCCTGCCGCAGCAGAGGGTCTGAAGGTTGGGTTCCTGGCGACCTTGTCCGGCCCGCCAGCGGTTCTCGGCCAGCACATGCGTGACGGCTTTCTCTTGGGCGTCAAAAAGGCTGGTGGCAAGCTGGGGGGCATGGAGACGGAAGTCATCGTTGTCGACGATGAACTGAAGCCGGATGCGGCAATCACCAAGGTGCAGGGACTTCTGGAGCGTGACAAGGTCGACATCATGGCCGGTGTCGTTTTCTCGAATGTCATGATGGCGGTCTACAAGCCCATCATCCAGTCCGAGACCATTTTCATCGGTGCCAATGCAGGTCCCTCGCCAATCGCCGGCAAGGGGTGCAGCCCTTATTTCTTCTCCACGTCCTATCAGAATGATCAGAACCATGAAGTGATGGGCCGTTATGCCAGCCAGAAGGGCTACGACAAGGTTGTCGTCATGGCCCCGAATTATCAGGCAGGCAAGGATGCCATTGCCGGGTTCAAACGCCATTACACCGGCACAATCGTCGAAGAGATCTACACCAAGCTGGGTCAGCTGGACTTTTCCGCGGAACTTGCCCGCATTGCCGACGACCAGCCGGATGCGCTGTTCACTTTCATGCCGGGTGGCATGGGCGTGAATCTGGTCAAGCAGTATTCCCAGGCCGGTCTCAAGGATCTGGTGCCGTTCCTTTCGACATTCACGGTGGACGAAACCACGTTGCCCGCAACCAAGGACATGGCGGTCGGTCTCTATTCGGGCGCTGAATGGGCGTCCGACATCGACAATGAGGCAAATGCCCAGTTCGTGCGTGATTTTCAGGCCGAGTACGGCTACGCACCGTCGCTTTACGCGGCGCAGGGTTACGATGCGGCCCGTCTGATCGACGGAGCTGTCGACATGGCAGGCGGCATTACCGACAAGACGGCTTTGATGTCCGCACTTGCCGCAGCGCCTTTTGAAAGTGTGCGCGGTGACTTCCGGTTCAACACCAACCAGTTCCCCATTCAGGACTTCTATCTGGTGAAGGCGGTGAAGCGGGCGGAAGGCAAATACGTCACCCAGACCGTGCAGAAGGTCTTTGACGACGTTGGCGATGCCTATTCCGGTTCTTGCCGGATGAAGTAAGTCCGGCAAATCCGGGTCATGCAGTCATGACCTGAAGGGCCCGGGTCGCGAGATCCGGGTTCTTGCCGTTTTGGTTCTCTTCATACCCGCTAAACGGACCCGCTCGTGAGCGCGACACTTCTGGCCGTCCAGACCCTGAACGGGCTGCAACTCGGCATTCTCCTGTTCCTGATTGCTGCCGGCCTGACCCTGGTGTTCGGTGTGATGGATTTCATCAACTTGGCCCACGGCGTCCAGTACATGCTTGGCGCATACCTCGCCGTTGCCTGCTATCAGCTGACCGGATCATTCTGGCTGGCGGCCGTGCTGGCGATGGCGGCTGCTTTGGTGTGCGGCCTGGCGTTGGAGGTCATTGTGTTCCGGCACCTCTACGACCGAGACCATCTGGACCAGGTTCTGGCGACTTTCGGGGTCATCCTGTTTCTGAATGAGGCGGTAAAGGTCATCTGGGGCGCCGCGCCCCTGTCCTTGCCGGTACCGGACTTGCTCGGCGGCTCCATTCAGCTGATGGACAATTTCGCCTATCCGGTGTTCCGCATCGCTTTGATCGCAGCGGGTCTCGCGGTTGCCTTGCTGCTCTATGGGCTGGTGACGCGCACTCGCATCGGCATGCTCGTCAGGGCAGGTGCGTCCAACCCGGAGATGGTTGCTGCGCTGGGCGTCAACATCCGCCGGCTGTTCATGCTGGTCTTCGGCTTCGGGGCCATGCTTGCGGGCTTCGCCGGGATCATGGCAGCGCCCATCCTGTCGGTGGAACCCGGAATGGGTGACAATCTCTTGATCCTTGCCTTCGTTGTGATCGTGATCGGCGGCATCGGCTCGATCCGCGGCTTCGAGCTGCTGGAGGACGGCGCGGTCTCGGTCGAGGGCGACGGCCAGAAATTCCGGCCCTGGGGCTTCCGGGGCGGCGCGGACGGCGCGCCGGCGATGGTCCAGCTCGTCCAT
>JBNKOQ010000285.1:0-5001 GCA_050294735.1 Roseibium sp.
TATCATATAATAATAAAAAAATAACTGCAACCAACCAGAGGACGGCGTTAACGCCGGAGGTGAACAGATGAGATCATTCATTTCGACAAGTGTCTTTGCGCTCGCGGCTGCTCTCTGCAGCAGTCCGGTGCTAGCAAACAAGGCGGATGACACACTTCACACGGCCTTCACCAAGGAACTGGAGTCTGTCGATTTCTACTTCCAGTCGGCCCGCGAGGGCACCATCCTGGCGCGCCAGGTTTGGGACGGCCTGGTGTTCCGGGACCAGAAGACCGGCGAATATGTCGGCAACCTGGCGTCTTCCTGGTCGTGGGTTGACGACACAACCCTTGAATTCAAGCTGCGTGAGGGGATCACATTCCATAACGGCGAAGAGTTCGATGCCGATGATGTGGTCTACACCGTCAATTACGTTGTCAATCCGGACAATCACGTCGTCGTACCGGGCAATGTCAACTGGATGAAAGGCGCCGAAAAGGTCGATAAATACACCGTCAGGATCACCACCAAGGGTCCTTTCCCGGCGGCGCTTGAATATCTTTCCGGCCTGGTCGCCATTTACCCGAACGAATATTATGCCAAGGTGGGCCCCTCGGGCATGGCGCTCAAGCCTGTCGGGACTGGGCCGTATACGGTCGAGAGTGTTGAACCGGGCAAGCGTTTTGTGCTGAAAAAGTTCGACGGCTATCATGGTGGCCCAAAGGGGCAGCCGGAAATCGGTACGATCGACATTCGCACCATCCCCGATGTCAACACACAGCTGGCGGAGCTTTTCTCCGGTGGCATTGATATGATCTGGGGCGTTCCCACCGATCAGGCAGAACAGCTTTCCGCCATGGGCGAATTCACCGTTGCCAACGAAAGCACGATGCGTATCGGCTACATCACGATGGATGCAGCCGGGCGCGGGGAGGAGAGTCCTTTTTTGAAAAAGGAAGTCCGTCAGGCTGTTGGTTATGCCATCGATCGGCAGGCAATCGTCGAGAATCTGCTCAAGGGCAGCTCCAAGGTCGTCAACTCGGCGTGTTTTCCGACCCAGTTCGGTTGCACCCAGGATGTCATGACGTACTCCTATGATCCGGCCAAGGCCAAGGCCCTGCTTGCCGAGGCGGGGTATCCGGATGGCTTTTCGGTTGAATTTTATGCCTACCGGAACCGTCCCTATGCTGAAGCGATGATGGCCTATCTGGCAGACGCGGGCATCAAGGCGAATCTCAATTTCCTGAAATACTCCGCTTTGCGCGACATGCAGAAGAAGGGCGGCGCGGGCTTCGGCTTTCTGACCTGGGGGTCCAACTCGATCAACGATATTTCCGCGATCACGAGCCAGTTCTTCAAGTTCGGGGATCAGGATTTTGCGCGCGATCAGGAGGTCAAGGACTGGCTCGATGCCGGTGACAAGTCGGTCGACGATGAAGTGCGCAAGGAAAACTACAGCAAGGCATTGAAGAGGATTGCCGAGGAAGCCTATTGGATTCCCCTGTTCTCCTACAATTCCAACTATGTCTTCACGAAGGATGTCGACTACACGCCGACACCGGACGAGATCGTCCGTTTCTTCGACATGAGCTGGAAATAAGGCGCAAAGCCATCCAGGCCCCGCTGTTGCAGAACAGCGGGGCCAGCCTTGTCCTGGAGATAACGCATGCTCGCCTTCGCGCTTAAGCGGTTGGGCCTCGCCGTTCTGGTGACGCTAACCGTCTCGATAATCAGCTTCTCGCTTTTGCATCTGTCTGGCGATCCGGCGACGGCTATTGCCGGTGAAAATGCCACCGCCGCCGATATCGCGGCAATCAGTCGGCAATACGGCTTCGACCGCCCGCTTACGGTGCAGTATGCCGATTGGCTTTGGGGTGCCCTGCACGGGGACTTCGGGCAAAGCTATTATTTCAAGCTGCCGGTCGCCGATCTGATCGCGGACCGGCTCTCCATCACGATGACGCTTGGTCTTTGTGGCATCTCTTTCGCGCTATTGACCGCCGTCCCGCTTGGGGTCGCGGCAGCGGTGCGGCCGAATTCCCTCATCGACCGGACATCGCTCTTCATCTCTGTTGCCGGGCAGGCCATGCCGAGTTTCTGGTTTGGTCTTGTGCTGATCGTTATCTTCTCGATCAAATTCCGTCTTTTGCCGCCTTCAGGCTCCGACAGTTGGCGGCATTTCATCATGCCGACGATCGTGCTCGGCTATTACGCCATGCCGGCGATCATGCGGCTGACCCGTGCCGGAATGATCGATGTGCTGAACGCCGATTATGTCCGCACAGCCCGTGCCAAAGGCGCCGGGGCGGGGCGGGTGCTGTTCAAGCATGCGCTGCGAAATGCCATTGTGCCGGTGGTGTCGCTTGCGGCGGTTCAGATGGGATTCATGCTTGGTGGCTCGATTGTCGTGGAGGCGATTTTCGCCCTGCATGGCGCAGGCTATCTGGCGTGGGAGTCCATCGGCCGCCACGATCTGCCAACCGTTCAGGCCCTGATCCTGATCTTCTCCTGTTTCTATATCCTTTTCACCCTCCTGTCGGATCTGGCGAATGCCTGGCTCGACCCGCGCATCAGGGTAGGCTGACATGACAAGTGCATCTGTTCAAACCGTCGAAAACATCGTCGCTGTCAGCCCCATCGCCCAGCTCCGCAAACGTGTCTTCGGGCATTACGGCCTGCTTTTTGGCCTGACCGTGCTCGGGCTGATGATTGCCGCGGCCCTTTTGGCTCCCCTGCTGGCCCAGCACGATCCCTACACGCAAAATCTCGCTGCCCGAATGAAACCGCCGTTCTGGATGGCCGGCACGGATCCTTCTCACATCCTGGGGACGGACCAGCTTGGGCGCGATTATCTGGCACGGTTGCTCTACGGCGCCCGGATCTCACTTCTGATCGGGACGGTTACAGCGTTGATCTCGGGAATTCTGGGCACTGCCATGGGTGTTGCCGCAGGCTACTTCGGCGGCAAGGTTGACCTCGTCGTGACCTTCTTCGTCAATGTGCGGCTGGCCATGCCGGTGGTGCTTGTTGCTCTGGCGGTTGTGGCGCTTTTCGGCGGCTCGCTGCAGATCGTCATCATGGTGCTGGGCTTTCTGCTCTGGGACCGATTCGCTGTTGTCATGCGGTCGTCCGTCATGCAGATCCGGGGCCTGGAATATGTCAATGCGGCCAAGGCAATAGGGTGTTCCACCACGCGGATTGTCCTGTCGGAAATCATGCCGAATGTGGTCAACAACCTGATTGTGGTCATGACGCTTGAAATGGCCCATGCCATTTTGCTGGAAGCCGCCCTGTCTTTCCTCGGGCTCGGTGTGCAGCCACCCACGCCGTCCTGGGGCCTGATGATTTCCGAAGGCAAGCAGATGCTGCTGTTCCAGCCCTGGCTGATTACCATTCCCGGTATTGCGCTGTTTTTGCTGGTTCTTGCGATCAACCTCCTTGGGGATGGCCTGCGAGACGTCACCGCACCGGAGGCAAAAGGATGAGCGAGTCCATTCTCAGTGTGAAAGGCCTGACGGTCGATATTCCCGTTGCTGCGGGGACGCTGCATGCGGTGCGCGGAATTGATTTCGAGCTGAAACGCGGCGAAACCCTCTGCATCGTCGGCGAGTCCGGCTCTGGTAAGTCCCTGACATCGCTCGCGATCATGGGGCTGCTCGGCAAGCGGCTGAAGGTCGGGGCCGAGAACCTCGACTTTGAAGGCCGGGATCTCAGGTCGTTGTCCTCACGGGAGATGCGCGCGCTCAGGGGCGACCGCATGGCGATGATCTTTCAGGAGCCGATGACCTCCCTCAACCCGGCCTATACCATTGGCGATCAGCTGTCCGAGGCGTTGCGGCTGCACCGCAAGGTCTCGAAAAGCGCCGCTATGGCACGAGCTGCCGAACTGCTTGGCTTGGTCGGGATCACAGCTGCGGACAGCAGGCTCCGGCAGTATCCGCATCAGCTTTCCGGCGGGCTGCGCCAGCGGGTCATGATTGCCATGGCTCTGATGTGCGAACCGGATCTGATCATTGCCGATGAACCGACAACGGCGCTTGATGTGACGATCCAGGCTCAAATCCTCCGCCTTCTTGCGGACTTGAAACGCGACCTGAACCTGGCCCTGATCCTTGTGACCCATGATCTCGGCGTCGTTGCCCGCATCGCCGATAAGGTTGCCGTCATGTATGCCGGCGAAATCGTGGAAAGCGGAACAGCCACGGAAATTTTCGATAATCCCTCCCACCCCTACACACGCGGACTGCTGAACTGCATTCCCATTCCGGGCAAGACGAAACCGGGCGGGCATCTGGGGTCCATTCCAGGTATCGTGCCGTCGCTGATCGGTAACATTGAAGGCTGCGCCTTCCGGTCCCGTTGCAGTCAAGCCTCAGACCGTTGTTCCGGACCGGTCCCCGAACGATCCGGAGGCGGTGAACACCTCTACCGCTGCGTTGAAGAAACCTTGGCTGGAGAGGTGGCATGATGGCATATGCGAATGAGCTGGAGCCGGTGCTGGAACTCACCGACATTACCAAAACTTACCAGATCAAGCAGGGGATGTTCTCAAAGCCGGTTCCGCTTCAGGCGCTGGGCGGGGTCTCGCTGCGTATCCGCAAGAAGGATGTGCTCGGCCTTGTCGGGGAATCCGGCTGCGGGAAATCGACACTGGCCAAAATTCTGCTGGGTCTGGAGCAGCCGACAAGCGGTCAGGTGCTGGTTGACGGCAAGGAGATCGGACCGGCTGACCGGCAACTCCTTGCACGCCGTATCCAGCCGATCTTTCAGGATCCCTATTCGTCTCTCAACCCGCGCAAGTCGATTGAGGAAATTGTTTCTCTGCCACTTGTTGTCCACGGCATCGGGGACAGCGCGTCCAGGCAAAAAACGGTCGCCCGCATGCTCGATCTTGTCGGGCTGCCGCAGCGGGTCAGGACTGGATATCCCGGTCAGCTTTCGGGCGGTCAGCGTCAGCGCGTTGCAATCGCCCGCGCCCTGGTCATCAATCCGGAGATCGTTATCTGCGATGAGCCGACGTCG
>JBNKOQ010000286.1:0-4980 GCA_050294735.1 Roseibium sp.
GAAATATTCATATTCTGATTCCATAAATGGAATTATGTTGGACGACATCACGCTCTTTGTTCATATCGTGCAGGCAGGCGGTTTGGCGGCCGCTGCCGACCGACTCCAAATTCCCCCGGCGACGGTCACCCGGCGGCTGCGCAAGCTGGAGGAGCGTGTCGGCAGCCAGCTTTTGTACCGATCCGCGCGCAAGTTTTCCCTGACTGCGGAAGGAGAGGCTTATTATCGGGCCTTCGGAGAACTGGTCCATCAGTTCGAAGGGACCGCCCGGGCGTTAAGCGCGGATCTTAGCCAGTTGAGCGGTCCAGTGACCGTGGCGGCGCCCACCAATATCTCCGTCAAGTTGCTGCAGCCGATGTGGTCGTCCTTCATCGGGGCCTATCCGGATATCCAGCTGGACCTGCGTCTGAGCAACAGTTTTTCGGATCTTCTGACAGATCGCACGGATCTGGCTCTCAGGGCCGGTCCCCAGCCAGACTCCGGTCTCTATCAAAAAAAGCTCGGCTCGGTCGCGACGGTTGTTGTGGCCGGGCCGGACTATGTCGCGCGGCATGGTGAGCCGTCCGGACCGGATGATCTCACCAAACATCGGATTATCGGGGTGCGTGCCCTTCCGGTTTGGGAACTGTCCCATATGCGCGGCACGGAGAGCCTTCAGTTGCGGTTCACCTCGGCGACGGCGGTTGATGACATCGGTATGGCAGCGAAGCTGGCCTGCGACGGGCTCGGAATTGTTCTCCTGCCGGTGTCTGAAATTGTTGAGGAACTGCGAAGTGGCAGGCTGGTTCAGCTCCTGCCGGAATGGCGTGGTCAGACACGGGAGTTGTTCGCGGTCTGGCCGTCCGGACGGCTGCTGAGCGCCCGGGCGAAATGCCTGCGCGATTTCATGGCAGAGATCATCGCTGCCGAGCCCTGCCTGCAGGGCGAGGTTCCTAAAGCGGCTGGCAGCGGCTGTAGATGATGAAATCGATGTAGCCGGACATATAGGTCAGGAAGGCCTTGCATTCCTGCTGTGTCTGGAAACAGCCTTCGCGTGACGCATTGAAGGTCCTGTCGAAATCATAGGTTTTGCCACCGACGATACCACGCCAGCCAGAGGTGTTTCCGGCGGCCTTGTAAGCCTTGCAATCATATTTTGTACCGTAGGTCTCCGGCACATAGTCCGCATTGTAGGTCGGCGCGAAGAGAAGGTTCTCCGGGGTTTGAACCTGGCAGGCAGCGAGGGAGAAGGCTGCAAAAGAGCTTGCCGCAACTGCTTTGACGGTTTTCTTCATCCTGTCTGTCTCCTTATTCCCGCAGCCCGGCAGGGAATTTTTCGCTCGTGACTGGCAGCTTGAGTAGCATACTACTTGGATGTTTCATTTGATATATGACCTCTATGAGATGTTTTCACACAATTGCTTTCAAGAAAAATCCTGCGGAGGAAGACTGGATGCCGGAAACGAGTCAAACCGACCTATTCGACCGTCTGGGGGTGCATGACTTGCCGGACGGGCAGAGGCAGCTCTTCAGCCGCGCCTTGCAAAATGTCAGCCTGCCCGCGGGCACAACGGTCTTTTCACCCGGTGCACCCTGCAGCGGTTGGATCATGGTGGAAGAGGGAAGTGTGCGCGTTTGCATGACTTCCGACACCGGCCGGGAAATTCTGCTGTACCGGGTTAGCCCCGGCGAAAGCTGTGTATTGACAACGTCTTGCCTGTTTGGCGAGGAACCCTATGCGGCAACGGGTGTGACCGAAACCGAGACCCGCGCGCTGCTGATTCCCGCCGAAACGGTTTTCCGCCTCATCAGTATTTCAGCTGGCTTCCGCAAAACGGTGTTCCGCAATTTCGGGCACAGGATCACGGACATCCTGCACACCATGGAGGACGCCGTCTTTCATCGGCTGGATGCCCGCATCGCGGCGTTCCTGCTCGACCGCGCGGACACTGATGGGATGGTGGCCGCGACTCAGGCCGAAATTGCAGCTGAACTTGGCTCCGTGCGCGAAGTGGTGACCCGCAAGCTCGGCAAATTGTCGGACGCGGGCATTCTCGAGCGCCACAGGGGCACGATCAAGGTGATCAAACCGGCCGCGTTGGCGCATATCCGGTCCGAGGCCGGATAGCGGGCCCCGCTTCGTTTCAGGAAACCGCTGCTTCTGTGACTAAGTCACAGACCGGGGAGGCCGCGTTGGATAGCTTGAACCGGAAATCAGCTATCCGGAACAAGGGTGTTCCGGAGGCGCGTCAATCTGGAAGGTCGTTGTGATGAAAAATATGGGGTCTATTGATCGGGTTCTGCGCATTGTCGTTGGGGCCGCGCTCGTCCTGTTCGCGCTTTTCGGACCAGCCGACATCACGTGGAAATGGATTGCCTGGATCGGAGTTGTGCCGATTGTGACCGCCCTCATCGGCTGGTGCCCGGCTTATACGATCTTCGGCATCAAGACCTGCAAATCCGCCTGATTGGAAGGGACGCCTGCTGCCGTTCCGGCAGCAGGCGTCCCTCATTGATGTTTCCGAACTCGCGTTTGGAGCATAAGCCAGCTCCGGGTTGCCCCAAAATCCGGTGCTGGCCTTTCTTGTCCCGAGTCGTATCCCGGGCTTGACCTCAAGCCTTGCCTGCGACCATCAGGGCGAAAGCCTGAACCAGGGCGACTTCCTTCAGCCGGTCGAACCGGCCTGAGGCGCCGCCATGGCCGGCTTCCATGTTGGTCTTCAGCATGAGCAGGCTGTCGCCGGTTTTCGTTGCCCTGAGCTTTGCCACCCATTTCGCCGGTTCCCAGTAGGTCACCCGCGGGTCGGTCAGGCCACCGACAGCGAGGATCGCCGGATAGTCCTTGGCCTCGACATTGTCGTAGGGCGAATAGCTGGCGATATACTCATAGGCCGTCTTGTCGGTGATCGGGTTGCCCCATTCCGGCCATTCCGGCGGGGTCAGCGGCAATGTGTCATCCAGCATGGTGGTCAGCACGTCGACGAAGGGGACCTCGGCGATAATGCCGGCAAAAGCGTCCGGAGCCATGTTTGACACAGCGCCCATCAGCATGCCGCCGGCGGACCCGCCCTGCGCGACGATCCGGTCATGCGCGGTGAACTTCTCCGCAGCCAGATGCCGCGCCGCCGTGATGAAGTCGGTGAAGGTGTTCTTCTTTTTCTCCCGGCGGCCATCCTTATACCAGCGGAAGCCCTTGTCCTTGCCGCCGCGGATATGGGCGATGGCATAGACAAAGCCCCGGTCGACCAGCGACAGGGCGTTGGTGTTGAAGCTGGCCGGAATGGACATGCCGTAAGAGCCGTAACCGTAGAGCAGGCAGGGGGCTGACCCGTCCAGCGGTGTGTCCTTGCGGTAGAGCAGGGAGATCGGCACCGTCTCGCCATCCGCGGCAGGGGCCTGCAGGCGCCGGGTGACGTAATCATCCGCCACGTGCCCGGACGGCACTTCCTGTTCCTTGCGCAGGACCCGCTCCCGGGTCTCGACGTTATAGTCGTAAACCCGGGACGGGGTTGTCATCGACGAATAGGTGAAGCGGATGTCCGTGGTGTCGAATTCGTAACCGCCGCCAAGGCCGAGCGAATAGGCTTCCTCATCGAAGGAAATCTCGTGCTCGACGTTGTCGGCAAGGCGGCGGATGACAATCCGCGGCAGGCCGTTTTCCCGTTCCAGACGCACCATGAAGGTCTTGAAGACATCATGCGACAGGATCAGGCGGCCCGCCTTGTGCGGCACGAGATCGGTCCAGAACTCCCGGCCCGGCGTGGCCTTCGGTGCGGTGACGATCCTGAAGTCTTCCGCGTCGCCGAGGTTGGTCAGGATGTAGTAGCTATCGCCGTTGTCTTCGAGCGAATACTCAACGCCGGTGTCGCGCGGCGCGATCAGATGCGGCGGATCGAGCGGCTTGTGCGCCGGGATCGTCCAGACCTCGGAGGTTTCGTGGTCATGGATATCGATCAGGATCGTATCGCCCGACTGGGTCTTGCCGACGCCCATGAAGAACCCGGCATCCTCTTCCTCGAAGACCAGCACATCGCTTGCCGGATCGGTACCGATTTCATGGCGGAACAGCTTTGACGGGCGGTGGTTGGCGTCCAGCCGCACATAAAACAGGTATTTGCCATCGGCGGAGAACACGCCGCTGCCGGATGTGTCCTCGATGACCGTTTCGCTGTCCTTGCCGGTCTCAAGGTCGCGGATCTGCAGGGAGTAGAATTCCGAGCCCTTGTCGTCATAGCCCCAGGCCAGCCGTTTGTGGTCGTCCGAATGGCCGGCGCCGCCGAACTTGAAATAGGCCTTGCCCTCGGCTTCCTTGTCGCCGTCCAGAATGA
Organism: Roseibium sp.; assembly: GCA_050294735.1. Taxonomy (GTDB): domain Bacteria; phylum Pseudomonadota; class Alphaproteobacteria; order Rhizobiales; family Stappiaceae; genus Roseibium. The sequence continues at coordinate 4,308 of JBNKOQ010000286.1, forward strand.
CCTCTTCGCCCGAGCCATCCCGCTTCGTGCGGATGAACTTCGGATGCTGCCCGCCGGTGACGTATTTCAAGCCGTAAGCGTAGGGGCCGTGGGGGGAGGGAACAGAGCTGTCGTCTTCCTTGATCCGTCCGCGCATCTCGGCAAAGAGCGTGTCCTGCAGCGCCTTGGTCGGGGACATGATCGCGTCCTGATAGGCGTTTTCAGCATCGAGATAGGCCTCAATGTCGTCATCGAGGGCATCGCGGCCATCGCGCATGACCTCCTGCCAGTTCTCTGCTCTCAGCCAGGCGTAGTCGTCCTGACGTGTGATGCCGTGGGTTTCAAGGGTGACGGGGCGCGCTTGAGCGCGCGGGGGGAGAGGCGTGTTTGTCATGGAAGGGGAAGTAGGATTTTTGATGGGCTGAGGCAAGAGGCAGCGTCAGGCCGCCGCAAATTTCCCGGTTCTTGAACGCCCCCGCAGCAGGATAAAAACCATGATCGCGATGTTCATCAGGTTCCAGCCGATCCCGTTCAGGAAAGCTGCCTGGTAGGAGCCGGTCAGGTCGTAGATCCAGCCGGACATCCAGCCGCCGAGCGCCATGCCAAGGATCGTTGCCATGATCACCAGCCCAACCCGCTGGCCTGCCTCTTTCGCGGGAAGGTATTCACGTACCACGATGGCGTAGCTCGGCAC
>JBNKOQ010000287.1:0-4945 GCA_050294735.1 Roseibium sp.
GGTACCGGGATCCGGAGGATGAGACCTGCCCGGATTCCATGGCGACGGAAGTGGTCGATGAGAACGTCAAATCCATCATCAGCCGAAACCGCTCTCCGGACATCCCCTTTGAGCAATCCATCAATCCCTACCGGGGCTGTGAACACGGCTGCATCTATTGCTTTGCCCGCCCGAGCCATGCCTTCATGGGACTGTCTCCAGGCCTTGATTTTGAAAGCCGCCTGTTCGCCAAACCGAATGCTGCCGAGCTGCTGGAACGGGAGCTGTCGCGGCCCGGTTATGTACCAAGACCGATCGCCATCGGCACCAACACCGATCCGTATCAGCCGATTGAGCGCGGCTACGAGCTAATGCGCAGCATTCTGGAGATGCTTGACCGCTACAATCACCCGGTCGCCATCGTCACCAAATCCGCCTTGGTGGCCCGCGACATCGATATTCTGGCCCGCATGGCGGAGCGAAATCTGGCGAAGGTGGCTCTGTCCGTCACCACACTCGACAGAAAACTCTGCCGGGCGTTGGAACCGCGCGCCTCGGCTCCGCACAAAAGGCTCGGCGCCGTGAAAGCCTTGAGCGAGGCGGGCATCCCCACCTCCGTGATGATCGCCCCCGTTATCCCGGCTTTGACTGACAGTGAGATCGAAGCCATTCTCGCAGCCGCGGCTGATCACGGCGCGCGGGAGGCAGGATTTATATTGCTCCGGCTTCCACTGGAAGTGTCGGAACTTTTCCGCGACTGGCTGCTGCGCGAGCGGCCTGACAGATACAGTCATGTCATGAACCTGATCCGCTCCATGCGCGGCGGCAAGGATTACGACGCGAAATGGGGTGAGCGGATGCGGGGCAAAGGCCCCTACGCCGACCAGATCGCCAAGCGCTTTCAGCTCGCGGCCAAACGTCTGGGCCTCAACACCCGAAGGCGGAAGCTGACGAGCGAGCTCTTCGTCGCGCCACAAAAAGGCGGGGTACAACTGGACCTCTTTTAGGGGTCGCGTCCGGTTCGGACCTTGCCGCTTGCTTGAGGCTTTGGCAGGGTCCGGATATGAGCACTCGCACCAGCCCTTCTCTCTTCGACCTCTCCTTCGGAGATGCCCCAGACCTCAAGCTTGAACGCAAGCACGCCAGGCAGTTCAACGGGCTTATCGCCGGGGTCGATGAAGCCGGCCGCGGCCCTTGGGCCGGTCCTGTGGTCACCGCGGCTGTTATCCTGAACTATAAAAATGTGCCTGAAGGGCTGAACGATTCCAAAAAGCTGACGGAGGCAAGGCGGGAAGACCTGTTCGACCAGATCATGACCACTGCGCATGTCGGAATTGCCAGCGCCTCTCCGGCCACAATCGACCGGCTGAATATCCGGGGCGCGACGCTCTCCGCCATGGTACGGGCAGTCAATGCCTTGCCCCGAGTGCCGGAAAGGGTGCTTGTCGATGGCCGGGATATACCGCCGGGGCTGATTCAGGAAGGTCAAAGCCTGATCAAGGGCGACGGACGGTGTCTCGCCATTGCAGCTGCCTCTATCGTCGCCAAGGTTCTCAGGGACCGGATGATGGTGCGTCTCGACGGCCTCACTCCCGGCTACGGCTTTGCCCGGCACAAGGGCTATGGCGTTCCGCTGCATCAGCAGGCGCTCGCGGACCTCGGCCCGAGCAAGCACCACCGGATGAGCTTCAGACCTGTACGGGAGGCGGCAGCGTCGCGGTAGGGATCACGGCACTCGCCGCATTCGGCAGATTTTCCCTGCCTTTTGTTTTTCCGGGTTCTTCAGACAACAAAAAAGCGGCCACAAGGGCCGCTTTTCCAAAAGACGTCTGAGCTGACCAGATCAGTTCAGTTTGGCTTTCACTTCGTCAATGCTCTTGGACAGGATGTCATCAGCCACCTTGTCCTTGACCTTTGCCGCCAGGATCTGCTCTGCCGCGGCCGCTGCGATGTCCGCAGCACGCGCCCGCACTTCCGATACAGCCTTGGCTTCTGCCTGAGCAATCTTGTTTTCAGCCGCTTTCGACCGGCGGGCAATCATCTCTTCAAGAGCCTGATTGGTTTCCATGGTCAGGCGCTCGGCTTCATGCGTTGCTTCGGCAATGATTGCCTCTGCTTCGCCTTCGGCGTCATGCCGCTTGCGCTGATACTCGGACAGAAGCGCCTGAGCTTCTTCACGAAGCTTGCGGGCTTCATCAAGCTCACTGCGGATTTCGTTCGCGCGGTTGTCGAGTGCGGTACCGACCTTAGACGGAACCTTGACCCAGACAAGCACCACGAAGAAAAGGATCAGGCCGACCAGGGCGAAAAATGTTGCGTCCATTGTCGTCTCCTCAATCCATCGCCGACTTGAGCGCCTTGCTCAGATCGGTCTTCGTCGGAGCCTTGCCCATCAGAGCTTCCACCAGAGCTGTTGTGGTTTCCCCTGCGATATCACCAATGTGGGACATCGCTTCGGTTTTGACACCAGCAATGTGGGTTTCAGCATCAGCCAGCTTCTTGCTCAGCTCGGCTTCAGCCTTTTCACGGCGGGCTTCATTGTCGGCTTTAAGCTTGGCACGCGTCTCATGGGCGATTCCATGAGCCTTGTTGCGAGCCTCGGCAAGAGCCTGCTCATAAGCAGCGATGGCCGCATCGGTTTCCTGTTTAAGGCGGTTTGCCTCGGACAGATCGCCGGCGATACGGTCCTTGCGGTCTTCAAGAATGCCTGAGATCCGTGGCAGGGCCACGTTCTTCATGACCCAATAGAACAGACCGAAAGTGATGGCCAGCCAGAGGATCTGCGATGCGAAGGTCGTGCTGTCGAACGGCGGGAAGGCACCGCTGTGCTCGGCCTCAGGCATTGTGGTGCCTGCGATCACACCTTCTGTGGTCGAGTGGGTTTGGCTTGCCATTTCCTGTCTCCATGATCCGGCTGGGCGGCCCTAAAGCATATGCCCGCATAAGCGAACGCGGAATACTCTAGCACCGCCACCGGAGTCGCATCAGTAATCGCTAAAGAAACGAGCGATTAAGCGAACAGGAGGATAAGGGCAACCAGCAGGGAGAAGATGCCCAGAGCTTCCGTCACAGCAAAACCGAAGATCAAGCGGCCGAACTGGCCGTCTGCTGCGGACGGGTTGCGCAGGGCGCCTGCGAGGTAGCTGCCGAAGATGTTGCCGAGGCCAATGCCAGCGCCGCCCATGCCGAGACATGCGATACCGGCACCGATGTACTTTGCTGCTTCTGCTTCCATGATACGTGCTCCTAGATAGTGTTATGCAGATTTCACAAGCGGCAGACTGATCGCCGCATGAGTTGATGACCCTTAGTGTGACGGATGGATTGCGTCGTTCAGATACATGCAGGTCAGAACCGTAAAGACGTAGGCCTGCAGAGCCGCAACCAGGAATTCAAGCGCGGTCAGGGCGACCGTCATTCCAAGGGGAAGGATCGAGCCGAAGATTCCGACGGCGCCAAAAGCACTGAGGCTTACGACAAACCCGGCAAAAACCTTCAGGGTGATGTGACCGGCGAGCATGTTCGCAAAAAGACGAACAGACAGGCTGACCGGACGCGAGAGGAACGAAATGACCTCAATCAGCGTCACGAGCGGAAGCAGTGCCGCAGGCACGCCATCCGGCACGAAGAGTTTCAAGAAGCTCAAGCCGTTACGCATGAAGCCGTAGATGATTACCGTCGAAATCACCAACATCGCCAGAGCGAAAGTCACGATGATATGGCTGGTAACGGTGAAGAAGTACGGGAACAAACCGAAGAGGTTCGCCACCAGAACAAACATGAATATCGAGAACACAAGCGGGAAGAAACGCATTCCGTCCGTTCCCGCTGAACTTCGAAGTGTGTTCGCGACGAACTCATACATCATTTCCGAGACCGACTGGAACCGGGTCGGCACCAGGCCACGACCACTGGTCGAGAAGATCAGGAACGCCGACGCTGCTGCCACGGTCGCAACCATGAACAGCGAAGAGTTGGTAAAAGAGAAATCCATACCACCGACTTCAATCGGGAAAAGTTTCTGGATATGGAACTGATGGATCGGATCGTTCGACACCTGTCAGCCTTCTTCGCTCGTTCATTTCAAGGCGCGCTCATCAAGCGCGGGCACATTAGTTCAGTGGAACCGTCTTCAGTCTTCTTTGTCAGAGCTGGGCTTGGGTTCCGGTTCAGCGACATAACCCACCGACCTAAGAACATTCAAGACCCCAGCTCCAAACCCCAGCAACAAAAAGACGATTAACCCGAAAGGTGTCGTCTCAAGCCACTGATCCAGAACCCAGCCGATACCAGCCCCAACCAAAATGCCTGCGATGAATTCCGAAGAAAGCTTCATCGCCTGGCCATAGCCGGAAGAATTACCTTTTGACTTGGCCTCGGAAGCCTTTTCAGCTCCGCGCCTGTCATCCAGCAACCGGTTCAACCGGTCCCGTCGTTCAGACAGTCCCGCTTCCGGATGCTCCCCAGTCCGGTCTGATTTGGTGTCGTCTTGTGCAGAGCCGCTCATATGTTCTCCGCACCAATCACCCGCTCAGATCCCGCAATCAGGATGCCCCCGTAAGCCGCGCGCACCATAGTCGGCACCCCCTGCCCTGTCAAGAACCGCCAGAACATATTTAACTTATTGATATTTAATGTGTTTTACCACAGAAACAAGTTTAGGCAGACGTAAGTCGAATGGACTCTCTGCGCATTGCAGCGTGGAAAGCTGCGCCCTACACAGCCTCGCGGAATCGTTCCGCGGTTTCCAGATCGACGGAGACCAGCTGGGAAACCCCTCTTTCAGCCATTGTCACCCCGAACAAGCGGTTCATTCGGGCCATCGTGATCGGGTTGTGCGTAATCACGACAAAGCGGGTTTCCGTCCGCCGCGACATCTCGTCCAGAAGGTCGCAGTAACGCTCGACATTGGCATCATCGAGCGGCGCATCGACCTCATCCAGGACGCAAATTGGTGCCGGGTTGG
>JBNKOQ010000288.1:0-4945 GCA_050294735.1 Roseibium sp.
TGACTTTCGCGGATTCCGGCCACATGCTGAACCTGGAGGAGCCGGAACGCTTCAACTCGCTTCTGGCTGATTTTGTCGACTCACAGGAGGAAATGTCATGAGCAATTCCGTCCCGTTCAATCTCGATCTCCCAGAGGCGCGGAGGGGCCTTTGTGAAGGCTTCCAGCTTGCGTGTGGAGGATATGTCTTCCTCGTTGATGGAGCGGATGATATCGCCAGCCTTGAGCCCGACACGCGCCGCGGTGCCTGCCGGATTGACAGCCGCAACGACAACACCTTCCAGCGTTCCCTCAAGGCGCAATTCTTCCGCAACAGCAGGAGAAAGATTCATCACCGTGGCCCCCTCGAACGGCGAGTACTCCGACAGGAGCCGGGTGTCGCGCGGGACCGTTTCCGGGGCAACACGGAGATCAATGTCGAGCAACTTCTGCTGCCCGCCGCGGAGGACTGTGAAACGGGCCGTCTGACCAAGCGGCTTTGTCGCAAAGCGGTAACCAAAGCTGTCCGGGTCAGACACTTCCTTGCCATCAATGGCAACCACCAGATCGCTGACCTTGAGACCGGCCTCTTCTGCCGGAGATCCCGGATAGATATTCGTAACGATCACGCCCCGCGGCCTCTCCAGCGACAGGGCTTCCGCAATCTCCGCATTGACCAGCTGTACGGTTGCTCCAAGCCAGGGCCTTTGCACCTTGCCGCCTTGGTCCGCAGCCGTTGCAACAAATTGTGCCATGTGGGCGGGGATCGCAAAGCCAATGCCGTTGGATCCGCCCGACCTGGAGAAAATAGCTGTGTTGATTCCGACCAGCTTGCCGTGCATATCGACCAGCGCCCCTCCGGAATTACCCGGATTGATGGCCGCGTCGGTTTGAATGAAGAACTGGTAATCGCTGACACCGACCTGGGTCCGTGCCAAAGCAGAAACGATCCCTTGGGTCACAGTCTGACCAACGCCAAATGGGTTGCCTATCGCCAAAACGATATCTCCAACCGCCAGACTGTCAGAATCGGCAAATGTAACGAAATCAAAGGGGCCTGCGCCCTTGATCTTGAGCACCGCCAGATCTGTCCGCTCATCTAGAAGCACCACATCCGCATCGAATTCCCGGCGGTCGCTCAAGGCGACACGCACCTCATCCGCGTCTTTGACGACGTGATGGTTGGTGATCACCGTCCCATCCGAAGATATGATCACACCGGAACCAAGCGACTGTTGGACCCGTTCCTGGGGCCTGCTCAGCTGCTGCCCCGGATTGCCAAAGAAACGCCGGAAAAACGGATCGTTGAAGAATGGGGAGACCCGCCGCCGCTGCTGCACGACCTTGCGGCTGGCATAAACATTCACCACTGCGGGAGCGACCTGCTTCACGATTGGTGCGAAGGAGAGTTTTACCTCCAGCGCCGACTGAGGGACCAATCGAAGGTCTGGCGCCTTGGCATCCTGCGCATCTGCCTTCCCGGCAAGCATGGCGGCAACGCCCATCAAAAAGACGGAAAGAACCGTCAGACCACGCCCCGGTATCTTAAACCCCATGTCGTATCGCTCCTTATCACCGTTTCGGACTGATCATGTCCGTTACATGGCAGATAGGAACAGACTGAGGCAACGCCAAATATTTTAGACACCTGAAACGCAAACAGCCGCCGGTAAATCCGGCGACTGCTTTCACAACAGAAGATGCAGTGCTTAGGCGGAACGGACCTGAGACAGGAAGTTCTGAACCTCCGAATCAAGGTGATTGGCCTGTTGCGATAGCTCTTGAACAGATGTCGCAAACGCATTGGCGGCACCGTTCGTTTTTTCGGAAATGCTGCTGACGTTGGTGATATCCTCGGACACCTTCGACGTTCCTTCCGCAGCGCGCTGGGTGTTTTCCGCAATACCCCGGGTCGCAAAGCTCTGTTCGGTCACAGCCGCCGAAACGTCTGTCACCGACTGCGTAATCTCGCCGATTGTATCCTGAATATCGCCAATGGCCGCAACGGCTTCCTCAGTGGCTTTTCGAATGGCATCAATCTGCTGCTGGATCTCACCAGTTGCCTTGCCGGTCTGCGAAGCCAGTTCCTTGACCTCGGACGCGACAACAGCAAAGCCTTTGCCAGCCTCGCCTGCACGCGCAGCCTCGATGGTCGCATTCAGGGCAAGCAGATTGGTCTGATCCGCAATATCGCTGATCAAGGTGACAACCTCGCCGATTCGGTTTGCCGCTTCCGCCAGAGACAGAACCGTACTGTTGGTCGCCTCCGCCCGCACGGTTGCCGTCTGCGCAACAGAGGAAGAGCGTTCGATCAGGGAAGAGATTTCCTGGATCGAACTGGACAGCTGATCCGAAGCCGTCGCAATCGACTGCACTTCATTCATCGCCTCCGCGGAAACCTGAGCGGCCCGCTGCGATGTCTCTCCCGACGTTTCCGTCATCAGACGCATTTCTTCGGCGGAATCGCGCAGGGTCGCAGCTGAATGAGCCACATGATCGACCACTTTACCAACGGATGCTTCGAACTCGGCAGCCAGATCCGACAGCATCTGCTGCCTTTGTTCTGTCTGCGTCTGGGCACTACGAGCGTCTTCCTCGGCCCGCCGCTCCTGCTCTTGAACCGAATTCTGCCGAATTTTAACGACCGCACGGCCAATGTCACCGATCTCGTCACCACGCTTCGCAGAAGCGATGTCGGCGGTTGTATCGCCTGCGGCAATCGATTCCAGAGCTCTGACGAGGGCCACCAGCGGACGCGTAATCGAACGGGAGAAAAACAGCGCTATGATCGCCGCAATACCCACTGTGATCAAAGTAAAGACAATCATGGAATCGCGCATTTCCATGACACTGGACATAGCCTCGTCGACGGACCGTTCCGCAACAAGAGCCCAATTTGCATTGCCAAAGGTCATTGGTGAAGCAACGGTCAGACGGTCGACACCATCAGCGCCTGTAATAATCCCTTCGGATACGGACCCGGACAGGGCGCCATTGATCACATCGCCGCTGGCATGCTTGACCAGGGCTGTCGGCTCGTCAGCCAATGGCTGATTGGTGATCAGCGTCCCCTCGCCATTCACCATGTAAACCTGGCCGGTTTCACCAAGTCCATCGCGATCATTGGTTATCGCCTCCAGATACTCAGCGCCGACCCGGACAACAATAACCCCGCCAAGTTCCTCACCTGCAAAGCTGCTGATAAAGGCAGGCTGCGCGACAAACATCGATGGGCTGTTGCCAGCCGCCTCATAGGGCTCGAACTCTGACTGGAACTGCGTTCCCTTGTCCGCGGCAATGGCTTGCTCGAAAACCCGCCCGAGACCAGTATCCTTGAGCGGACCATCCGTGACCGATTGCAGAAAATCGCCGGACTTGGTCACGCTATAAATGACAAGACCATCCTTGTTGATCGCGTAAATATCCGCATAGTGATTATTCTTCCAGGAAGAATAGAAACTGCCATGCACATCTGTGTGCCGCCAGGCGTACATGGTTTTGCTGTCCTTGCCGGTAAGCTCCGCCCGCCCCTCTGCGTCGAGCCCATCCGGCTTGAAATACCCCTCCAACTCGGCCCGGTCATTCTCCAAAGCCGACAACGATGCATTCATATCCGTGAAAGCAAGAGTGGCAGCAGCACCAGTTGCTGTCGTCGCCAGGTCTCCGGACAAGCTGCTCAAGCGCATGTCAAGAAGCGCCTTACGGGCATCCGTCAACATGGCCAGTTCACTATTTACTGCCTGTTCGAGCCCGGACCGCGCGTTTGTGTACCCGATAATGCCGACGGCGACGCAGGATGCAAAAGTAACCCCTACCATCAAAACAGGTACGATCACCGACAACTTTAAAATTCTGTTCTTCTTGAAAACAGCAGGCTCACCACCCCGATCCATCTGACTCTCCCGAAGATGTCCATAATTGCTGGGCGCATGATGCGGAGAGGGGGTTAAAATTCAGATAATTGTAATTTTTACCAATCAGAATTTGTGATTGTATCCCGCCACTTATAGCGAGCAGCTTAGGCAAAAACGAAAAAAGGCGGGCTATTGCCCGCCTTCAATCTGATTAATTCGCGCCGTGATTACGCTGCGTCTTCAGCAGCCTGCTCAGCTTCGACGCGCGCCCGGTCGCCTGCGCCACGTGCAGCAGGATCACGGTCAACGAGTTCGATAACAGCCAGAGGAGCATTGTCCCCATAGCGGAAACCAGCCTTCAGCACACGGCTGTAACCGCCCTGACGGTCCTTGTAACGCTCACCGAGCGTTTCAAACAGCTTGCGAACCATGGCAACATCGCGGATCTGCGAAATAGCCTGGCGGCGTGCATGAAGGTCGCCGCGCTTGCCAAGCGTAATAAGCTTGTCAATGATCGGCTTCATTTCCTTGGCCTTCGGCAACGTTGTCACGATCTGCTCATGCTGGATCAATGACGCTGCCATGTTTGCGAACATAGCCTTACGGTGGCTAGAGGTCCGGTTGAGCTTGCGGCCGGAATTACCGTGGCGCATGGCCCTCTCCTTTTTTGTTCGGACAGTCGGCGCTTAGCCTTGCCCGGTTGAGCGTGAAGGGACGCGGGCGTCCCTTAATACTGATGGTCTTCGTATCGCTTAGCGAGATCATCGATGTTCTCAGGCGGCCAGTTGGCGACCTCCATACCGAGGTGCAGACCCATCTGGGCGAGAACTTCCTTGATTTCGTTGAGCGACTTGCGGCCGAAATTCGGCGTGCGCAGCATTTCCGCTTCGGTCTTCTGAATGAGATCGCCAATATACACGATATTGTCGTTCTTCAGGCAGTTCGCGGAGCGAACGGACAGTTCCAGTTCGTCGACCTTTTTCAAAAGCGCCGGATTGAACGCGAGTTCCGGGACAGTGTCCTCGGCGACTTCGCGCTGCGGCTCTTCGAAATTGACGAAGATGGAAAGCTGGTCCTGAAGGATGCGCGCAGCGAATGCGACTGCGTCATCCG
>JBNKOQ010000289.1:0-4940 GCA_050294735.1 Roseibium sp.
AGCAGGGCAAGCTCCGCCTTGTCAGGCAAACCCTTGGCCATCATGGGCGAGTTCTGGAAGAAGGACTGAGTTCTCGTATAGAGCCCGTAGAAAAGCGCCTTGTTGGACCATTCGAAATCCAGAGCATACCCAATCGCCTGGCGTACCCGCGGGTCCGCAAGCTTCGGCCGCCGGGTGTTCATGAACCAGCCCTGAGCTCCAGCCGGCCTGTTGTCCGGGAACTCCTTCTGGATCACGCGCCCGTCTTCAAGCGCGGGGAAATTGTATTCTGTCGCCCAGGTCTTGGCGACAGACTCCTCGTGGAAGGTCGTAACCCCTTTTTTAAACGCTTCGAATGACGCGACACGTTCGCGGAAAAACTCGATGCGGATCACGTCGAAATTGTTATGCCCCTGGGACACCGGCAAATCCTTGCCCCAGTAGTCGGCAACCTGTTTGTATTCCACATAGCGCCCGACGGCATGTTTGCCGACTTTGTACGGCCCAGAGGAGAGCGGCGGCGTCAAGGTCGACTGCTTGAAATCATAGGTGCTGTAGTAGCGCTTGGAAAAGATCGGGAGTCCAGCAACGTCGAGGGGCAGCTGTCTGGTTTGCTTGCCGGAGAACTGCACCGCGACCCGCTGGCTGTCCAGAACAACCGCGTCTTCCAGCTCCCTGAGGATTTGACTGATCTGCGGATGCCCGTCCGCCTTCAGCAGGATGAGCGAAAAAGCCACATCCTCCGCCGTCAGCTTGGAGCCGTCGTGAAACCGCGCTTCCGGGCGGAGATTGAAGATATAGGTGTTGCCGTCATCCGTAATCTCAACGCTTTCCGCAACCAGGCCATACATGGCATCCGGCTCATCCAGAGCCCGCACCATCAAACTGTCGAAACACAATTCCATCCGCGGCGGCGCATCGCCTTTCAGGATGAAGGTATTGAAAGTGTTATAGGTTTGCGGATTCTGGTTGAACCCCCAGCTTGGCGCGGAAAACGCCATCGCACCGCCCTTCGGCGCATCAGGATTGATGTAGCCGAAGTGGCTGAAATCGGCCGGGTACTTCAACTCGCCGAAGACGGACAGGCCATGCCGTTTGTCTGCCGCCAGCGCCTGGTTCAAACCTCCTGGAAGCGCAAGAGCAGCCGCAGCTGCGCCGGTTAATTTCAGAACCTGCCGGCGGCTGGTTTCAGCAAAATCGGTCATTTCGGCGCTCCCGTTTTCGCCGCCTTCGCCTCGTCGTACCACCAGATGGTCGGAAAGCCGTAGGTGTACTCGGGGATGTTTTCCGGATGGCTGAAGCGGTCCCAGCGGGCTGTCCGGTCCACGTCTGAATAGAACTGCGGCACAACATAGTAGTTCCATAGCAGCACCCGGTCGAGCGCACGGGTCGCCGCGACCAATTCTTCCCGGGTTTTGGCAAAGATAATGCGGTCAACCAACTTGTCGACAGCCGGGTTCTTGATACCGGCGTAATTCCGGGACTGTTTGCTGTCCGCCGCGGCAGATCCCCAGAAATCACGCTGCTCATTGCCTGGAGACAATGACTCCCGCCAAGCGAGAATCGTCATATCGAAGTCCCGGTTCCGAACACGATTGAGATACTGCGGCTGATCGATCAGGCGCAGGTCCGTCTTGATGCCGATCTGGTTCAGATTCTTCGTATAAGGCAGCAGTCCGCGTTCAAAGCTCTTGTCGTAATAGATGAACTCAATCGACAGCTGCTCTCCGGTGTCTTCCTTGACCAGTTTGCGGCCGTCGAGTTTGTACCCGGCCTGCTGCAGCAAAGTCAGTGCATGGCGCAGGTTCTTGCGGACATTCTGCGGATTGCCGCCCACCGGATTTCTGTATTCCGTGGTGAAGACCTCTTCCGGCACCTCGCCGCGCACGGTTTCGAGAATCTCCAGCTCAAGCCCCTCGGGCAAGCCGCTTGAGGCAAGCTCCGTCCCGGCAAAGTAGGAATTGATCCGTTTCAGCAAGTTCGCGGAGACCACTTCATTGGTCGTCTCAAAATCATAAGCGTAATTCAGGGCCTCCCGGACCCGCGGATCTTGAAACTTCTCGCGCCTCAGATTCGGCACATACCCCTGCATGATGCCGCTTCCCTTGTCCGGGAATTCCTCCTTGATAACACGGCCATCCTCAAGAGCATTGAACTCGTACCGTTTCGCCCACTGGCTGGCGCTGGGCTCCGCGCGGAAATCATACTGATCTCCCTTGAACGCCTCGAACTCGACCGCATTGTCCATATATGACGTAAAGCGGATTTCATCGAAATTATTCGTGCCAACCCGTATTGGCAAATCCTTGCCCCAATAGTCCTCGACCCGCTCTAAAGTGAGGCTCCTATTCGCAGTAAAATCCTTGACCCTGTAGGGGCCAGACCCCAAAGGCGGCTCCAGCGTGCTCCTGGTGATGTCCCGTTTTTCGCCCTTTGCGTTGGTGCCTTCCCACCAATGCTTTGGCATAACGGTCACCTGACTCATGATGTGCGGCAGCTCCCGGTTGCCAGCTGCAGAGAATTCAAACCGGACAATGTTGTCGGCAACAGCCTTCGCACTTTCGACGTCGTGATAATAAAACCGCTGGCGCGGGTCGATCTCGACAGCTTTTTCGAAGGACCAAACCACATCTTCTGCGGCGACCGGCGTACCGTCATGCCATCTGGCTTTCGGGTTCAACCGGTACTCGACCCACGAAAAATCGTCCGGAAAACGGACAGCTTCGGCGAGCACACCATAGACCGCGCTGATATTGGCTTCATCAAGCGCGCCCTCCATCAGGCTTTCGTAAATCAGGGTGAGACCCGGTGCCGGATTGCCTTTTGGCAGAATCAGATTGAATGTGTCGAACCCACCCGAGATAGCCAAACGCACGAGGCCGCCCTTGGGCGCATCCGGATTGACGTAGTCGAAATGCGTGGCGTCCGGGCCGTATTTCGGCGTTCCTGTGAGCGCTGTCACATGATGCCACTCCGGCTCAGCCGCTTGCGCTCGGTCCAGGGCACCTGCCGCCGACAGACACAAGAGCGCTCCCAGTATAAAACACTTCACAACGCTCAAATGTCGGGCGTGGCCGGCCATTCATCACCTCCGAAATATAACAAGTTCCTTGCTCGCCGGTCTTCAGGAAATCCGGCAAATCACATACTTAATACTAGGGGAGACCATGCAGCCCGTCACCTGTCCGAAATGCAGATGACAGAAATTTAAGTTTGCCGCCTGAGATAATAGAGAAACCATCCGGGTATTTGCGAATCTTGCGCGCTTTCGCACCGTCAACTCATCTGAGCTGCAGCTTGGCATCTATATCCGAAGTGTCCCGTCAGGACATTCCTGCGCAGGACCTCACCGGAACCGCAACATCATCAATCGAAGGCTGGTTTTTCTCGGCATACATGCGCATGTCGGCAATCCTCAAAAGCTCTTCGATATTGACGCTATCCGCCGGGTAGCTCGCAACGCCAATACTCGACCGGATGGCAACCTCGGCATCTGAGACAAGGAAGATTGTCTCAATCTGCTGTTTTATCCGGTCAACGAACAGCTCCCTTTGCGCGCTCGACATCGTTCCCGGCGTCATCAGGATGAATTCGTCGCCCCCAACACGGGCCAGCGTGTCGCAACCGCGGATTTGCAGGAGCAGCCGTTCAGCAAGTCCCTTGAGCACCTCGTCGCCAACGAGATGACCGTGATTGTCGTTCACCGGTTTGAAGTCATCCAGGTCGATATAGAAGATATCAAACCCGTCTCCACGGCGCTGCCCCAGAGCTGCAAGCTGCTGCATCCGGTCTTGCAAAAGCCGCCGGTTGGCCAGCCCGGTCAGAGGATCGCGCAGAGCCATCCTTCTGACCTTGAAAACCTCGAGGATCAGCAAAAAGGCCATGGCCGCGATAATCGACGTGATGAGCACGCCAAAGATGCGGGTCATCCAGACTTCCACGCCATCCGCAACCCAGCCACCGTCGGGGTAACTCAAAATCTCCCATTTCAAATCGCCAGCCAGAACAAGAGGCATGCTAATCGCATCCAGTTCCTGCAACGCGTCATCTCCGAACACCAGAGACCGCTCGCCTCCTTGCTCCCCCGCTGAGAAAATTGCGAAGCGGTATCCTTCGGACAGATCGCTAAAGCCCGCGGCCGAAAACAAGCCCACCTCGTCTATGACGAGTGACGCAACGCCCCAGTAAGACCGCCCCGCCATGGGTTGTTGCAAATAAGCCGGTGGGAACACAGGAATGCGCACCAGCAACGCGTGCCCGCCCTGAATAAGGTTTATCGGACCGGAAACAACAGGCACCTTGTCGATCATGGCTTGTTTGATGGCGGGCCACTGATCCGCATTTTCGCGATAATCCAGCCCGATCACCCGTTCATTTCCCTCACGCGGATAAATGTACCGGATCACGTTTTTTGGAGCGAGCGCGACCGAGCGAATGAAAGGCACATCATCGATCAGTTGCGATCCAAAGCGCTCGAACTCAAATTGCGTCAGCTCGTCCTGGATCACATACCCCCTCAGACCGCTGCCAAGGGCTATGGCCGTGCCAAGCTCACCCTCAAGACGGGCGCGTGCTTCGGACAGCCTTGCGTAGGCCTTCTGCTGATGCTGAGATGTGATGATATCCTGGACCAGGCCGGCGACATGAAAGGTCATGACCAAACCGGCAGCGACACAGGAAAGTGCAACCACGGCTGCAACCAGCCCACCTTTTATGTGGGGCAAGGAAACTATCCGGGCGGCTTTCAATCCCATTTACATGACGGCCTTATAATACGCGGCTGGCTACTTCTCGTTGCGTAACTTTATGATGCAAAAGTTAAAACTTGTTTCAGACAAAACGAAGAAAGCCGCACTGGCGACAGTGCGGCTTCCAACAAAATTTTCGACCTAAGTCTTTTTACAATGTCACTTATTCGGCAGGCAACGGCACCGGATTGGACGATTGTTCACGAAGGTATG
>JBNKOQ010000290.1:0-4922 GCA_050294735.1 Roseibium sp.
ATGTGCCGGTTGATCCAGCGCCGAATGCGATTTGTACCGTTCCTGCCCCGGCAGCAACGGATACACTGGCACCATTCGAGATCGTCAGCGAGCCCGATCCATCACCGGCAAGCGAAAGATCTGAAGCATTGATCCATTCAGACCCGGAACCACTTACAATCACCTCCCCTTCGGAGCCAGCGCCATAGGCGATATAGCTATCGTCATTACTGACCGAGCCTCCAGCAAGGATATTCAACGTTCCCTTACCGTCTTCGCCGACAGACAAATACCCGCTGTTGATCCAGGCTGATCCCGCTCCGCTCACGGTCACTGTGCCCTCGCTGGTGCTGACGTAACCGACGGTTCCAATCGCGTTGGTGATTTGCCCACCGGCCAGAATATCCAACGTCGCCAAGCCTTCGAAACCGACCACTAAATCCCCACTACTGGCCCAGACCGAACCAGCATCGGTGACCGATACAACTCCTTCTCCTGTATCATAATAGCCGAGAAAACTAGCGTCGCTGTCGACCCGCCCCCCGTTTGAAACCGTCAGCTTCCCATAGCCTTCTACGCCGATTATAGCCGTACTTGTATTTGTCCAGACCGAACTGGATCCCGTAACAGTTACCTCACCGGAAGAGCTCGCGTCCGTACCCACGACCCCTAAAGTGTCTGTGGCCGTGCCGCCATTTTGCAGGGTTAAGGTCCCGGTGCCTCCAACCCCCACGCCGAGAGTGCCCGCAGCCCCCAAGCCTTCGGCCGTATTGAGATCTATTCCGTCATAGACCGCATCGGTATTGATGCTGTGATTGAAAAACTGAGCGTTCCCGTCCGAAATTCCGAACATGCCGCACAGGAACGCCAGAAGCGCATATTTAGAGATAAAATAAGAACTTTTCCCAGCATGCCGATTGAGCTCGCAAAGGCTGGAAGAGGCACTTTGTCCGGGTTTCAGCGTCCAAGATGATCCCGAATTGTTTTTGTATTTGTTAAAAATCATTACTCAACGATGCAACTATGCATATAATAAATTATTAAGATAAACAGATTATTAAATAGGTACTATTACTGTTAGCATTTACTGCTAACAGTAATACTTCGTCAGAGAGTGGCAGGTGAAAGACGGAGGGGCATCGCCAACTTGTTGACGGTGATTGGCTTTGGTAGATGGCTCTTAATGTTTAAGCGTCTCAGCGACCTACCAAGCGTGAGCAACAAGTTGGCAATACCGTCAGGAGACGCCCGACACCCTCGCGGCCCGCGGATCCGGCTCTTCCGGTGCGCGCACTTCAATCGCCAAGGCATGCACGCCATTGGCGAGTTCATCCGCCAGAAGATCGTTGACCGCGCGGTGGCGGCCGACCCGGTTCATGCCGCTAAAGGCCGCTGCGACGATCTGGACACGGAAATGGGTTTCGCCACCTTCCCGCCAGCCGCCATGCCCCCGGTGCTTTTCCGATTCATCAAGGACAGTCAAAGACACCGGTGAAAGCGCCTGCGTCAGTTTGGCTTCGATAATTTCTTTTATGCTCATAACAGCGTTTTCGCCCTGCCATCTCTGCCCGTCAAGACAGTTTGAGTACGATGCGCCTTGATTTTGCCGCCCGGCTGCCCGACAACAGTGAGCTCGAAAAGCCCAAATCGCCAATTTGCAGTCACAAGCCCACAATTTGCTTCATTGCAGAGCTTGTTACCGCCCCCTGCTCTGATCATAATCCAGCTCATGAAACTGAACTCAAAAATTTTCGACAGCATTCGCGTGAAGCCCGACAAGGAGAAAGCGCAGGAGGACCGTCATCCGGTATGCGAGCACCCCGGCTGCACGCGGCCTGGGCCGCATCGTGCGCCGAAGGGACGGGACCGTGAAGGCCAGTACTTTCAGTTCTGCGTCGACCACGTTCGGGAATACAACAAGTCCTACAATTACTTCTCTGGCATGCAGGACGACGACGTCCGCACCTACCAGAAGGACTCCCTGACAGGCCATCGTCCCACCTGGAAAATGGGCGTCAACAAGGAAGCTGCCGAAGGCCCGGACGGATACGATCAGCGATCCAACGTGCGCGCGGACGCACAGCGGCGCGCCTCTGCAACACGGCAACCACGCCAGCGTAAGCTTCTAGCCCTTGAAAAACGCTCGCTGGATGTGCTCAATCTAAAACCTGCAGCGCGTGGCGATGAGATCAAGGCACGCTATAAAGAGCTTGTGAAAATAAACCATCCGGACGCCAATGGCGGCGACCGCTCATCCGAGGACCGCCTGCGCGAGATCATTCAGGCATATAACGTCCTGAAGAAAGCCGGTTTCTGTTAGGCCGCGGACGCATAGACGAGGTTAAAATGACGCCGCAAACGGCAAAGAGACGCGATGGAAAACGTGGCAAGCAGGTTATAGGCCTGGCCGGTCACGCCGACGCAGCGAATCTTCATCGTTTGCACCTCGCGACCGACCTAATTTTTCCATTCAATTCCAAACTCGTTTATGAGTTTACGACCTAGTCTGTATTCCCCTGCAGACCTTCCCCAAACACCCCGCCCGGCATGACCGGGGCAGCGGAGGACCGATGACTGAGATGACGAACGCGGCTGCCGGCATGCCGGACACTGAAGTTTCCGTGGAAGAAGTATTCGGTTTCAAGACCGATCTGAAAGTTCCTGCCTTCTCCACTCCGTCCGAACATGTTCCGGATGCAGACCCGGATTACCTCTTCGACCGCGCAACCACGCTGGCTATCCTGGCAGGGTTTGCCCACAATCGCCGTGTCATGGTCACCGGCTATCATGGAACAGGTAAGTCGACCCACATCGAACAGGTCGCTTCCCGCCTGAACTGGCCGCTCGTCCGCGTCAACCTGGACAGCCATATTTCCCGTATCGACCTGGTCGGCAAGGACGCCATCGTCCTCAAGGACGGCAAGCAGATCACCGAGTTCAAGGACGGTATCCTGCCTTGGGCCTACCAGCATAACGTCGCTCTCGTGTTCGACGAATATGATGCTGGTCGGCCGGATGTGATGTTCGTGATTCAGCGGATCCTGGAATCCTCGGGACGCCTCACCCTGCTCGATCAGTCCCGGGTCATCCGCCCTCACCCGGCCTTCCGTCTGTTCGCGACGGCCAACACCGTCGGTCTTGGCGATACGTCCGGCCTTTATCACGGCACCCAGCAGATCAACCAGGCCCAGATGGACCGCTGGTCGATCGTCACCACGCTGAATTACCTGCCGCATGACAATGAAGTCGACATTGTCCTGTCCAAGGCCAAGCACTATCAGGGTGCTGAAGGCCGCGCCATTGTGTCCAAGATGGTCCGCCTCGCAGACATGACCCGGAACGCCTTCATCAACGGCGATCTGTCGACCGTCATGAGCCCGCGTACGGTGATCACATGGGCTGAGAACGCCGAAATCTTCGGTGATGCCGGTTTTGCCTTCCGCCTGACCTTCCTGAACAAATGCGATGACATGGAGCAAGCGCTGGTCGCTGAGTTCTATCAGCGCTGTTTCGGCGAAGAGCTGCCGGAATCTTCCGTTAACGTCGTGATGAGCTGAGGACCGAATGGCAGGGCCGGGCAGCAATTCCAATCCGGGTGGCAAAGTTTCGCCGCCAACCGAACCGTTCAAGCAGTCGGTTACCGGAACAATCCGGGCGATTGCCGGCGAACCGGAACTTGAGGTCGTCTTTTCAGGTGACCGCCCGGGGCTCTCCGGCCAGACTGCCCGTCTGCCCGAACCTTCGCGCAAGCTGACCGCCACCGAGGTCGCGGTCACCCGTGGTCTCGGCGACTCCATGGCGCTGAAACTGGCCTGCCACGATCCGAAACTGCACGCGCGCCGCGCGCCCTCCGGGCCGGAAGCCCGCGCCATATTCGAATCTGTCGAACAGGCCCGGTGTGAGGCCGTTGGGGCACTGCGTATGGAAGGCGTCGCGGGGAACATCACCGCAATGCTGGACGACCGCTACACACGGGCGAACGCGCCTGAGATTGTCAGCCGCGAGGAAGCCCCTCTGCAGGATGCAATTGCCCTGATGGTGCGCGAAAGGCTGACCGGAGCCCCACCACCGCCGAGCGCCACCAAACTGGTCGACATGTGGCGCGGCTGGGTCGAGGACAAGGCAGGCGAGGATCTCGACGGTCTGGTTGCGCGTGTCGAAGACCAGGAAGGGTTTGCAAAGCAAATCAAAGAGCTGCTGTCTTCTCTCGATATGGCCGACGAGATTGGCGATCAAGATCAGGAAGAAGATCCGGATCAAAGCGACGACGACGGCAACAACGACGAATCTGAAACCGGCGGCGACAGCGAAGAAGACACCGGAGAACAGGAAGCATCTCCGCAAGACATGGAAATGTCCGGCGAAGAACAGGACGCGGGAGAACAGGACGCCGCCGAGAGCGACATGGAGGACTTCTCCGAGGACGACATGGCGGATGCCTCGGAAGACGCTGGCGAAAGCGAGCGGCGTGACACGCCTTTCTCGAACCGCCCTCCCGTATCGGATTACAAGGTTTTCACGACCCAGTTCGACGAGATCGTCACTGCCGAAGAGCTCTGCGACATGGCGGAACTGGATCGTCTGCGCGGCTTTCTGGACAAGCAGCTGACACATTTGCAAGGCGCGGTTGCACGGCTTGCGAACCGGTTGCAGCGGAAATTGATGGCGCAGCAGAGCAGGTCCTGGGATTTCGATCTCGAAGAAGGTCTCCTGGACACAGCCCGGCTGACACGCGCCGTTACCGATCCGATGTCACCGCTGGCCTTCAAGCAGGAACGCGACACGAATTTCCGCGACACTGTCGTGGCGCTGCTGCTGGACAATTCCGGTTCCATGCGCGGCCGGCCGATCACAGTCGCAGCGACCTGCGCCGACATTCTTGCCCGCACACTGGAACGCTGCGGCGTGAAGGTGGAAATCCTCGGCTTTACCACCAAGGCTTG
>JBNKOQ010000291.1:0-4881 GCA_050294735.1 Roseibium sp.
CCATTCCCATCATATTTATGAGTCCGAACCCTAGAGCGCCAGTGGGTGCCGCGAACAGGGATGCTGTGGAGGTTACCTGGGGGTCCCGTCCGGGCCCTGGTTTGCCTCAAGAGATGTCCGCAAGGCCGTTAGACGGCTTCTGATCATCTCAGCATGGTCTGATGAGCCCAGGATCGTCTCCGTATCGAGCCGGTTTGTGGCGATGGGGAGGGCGAGGCAGGCGTCTTCGATGACGTCCGCGGACATGGTTTTCAGGACATCGCGCAAGAGGGCCGGAACATATTCGTGGCGGGAGGTCGCCTGAAACAGCGCGACGGGTTTTCCGGGGAACTTCTCGCAGCCTACCATCCAATCCAGGGCATTTTTGAAGCTGCCCGGAAGACAATGCATATACTCCGGACAGCTGATGAGCAGGGCGTCGGCCTGTGCGACGGTCTCACGCAGGGCCCTGACTTCGGCGGGCAGCTGTCCCGCGTCCTCAAAATCCGGCGAAAAATGCGGCAGGTCGGCGATGCCGCTGTAGAGCGTGACGGTCAGACCGTCCGGCGCCAGCTGCAGTGCGGCTTGCAGAAGCGCACGGTTGGATGAAGCGGCCCGCAGGCTGCCGCAAAGGGCGAGAATTTCCATGTTTACCTGCTGGCTGCTGCAAGCGCTGCCCCAAAGCCCATGAAGAGGCCGCCCGTTGCGCGGCGGACCAGCGTCAGGCGTCTGGCGGAGGTCAGGAACCGCCGCAGAGAATTGCCGGCAAAGGCGATGGCCACGTGGTTGGCATAACACAGGGCTGCATAGGTGAAGGACAGGAGGGCGGTCTGGCCGAGGTGAAAGCCGCTGCCCGTCATGAACTGCGGGAACAATGCGGTGATGACCAGGATTGCCTTCGGGTTGGTGATTGAAACCGCAAAGGCCTGAAGGAACAGCTTTCTGTAGCTTGCGCGGGCTGTGCCGCCGGTCTCAAGCGCGTTGAAACTGGATTTATCGCGCCAGATCTTGATGCCGATATAAACCAGATAGGCCGCGCCGATGATTTTCAGCACGGTGAAGGCCAGGGCGGAGGTCGCCATCAGGGCGCCGAAGCCGAAGGCAACCGCAAAACCGATGAGCACCAGTCCCGCCGCGTTGCCGCTGGCCGAGGCGAGGGTGGCGTTGCGTCCGAAGCGCAAGGTGTTGCTGATGGCGAGCATCACGCCCGGGCCGGGACTGACAGCCGGAACCAGCGAGACGGCAACGAAGAGGAGCCAGGTTTCAAGGGGCATCATGATGTCTGCCGTTTTCAGAAAAGTCAGGGGACGAGGAAGCCGTTGTCCAAGGCGTCCCGCAGGAGGGTTTGAGCATAAGCCCATAACTCTGGATAGGGTTCAAGCTTCGGTGCTTTTTTCTGGCGGAGGAACTCCGCGCTCAGTTCCTCATGGCAGAACCCGCTCGCGCCAGGGCCGAAGACGATCAGCATGGGGTGCAGGGCATCCATCGCGTTGGCGAAACGGGCTTCGGCGGTCTCGCCTGCCTCGAACTCCCACCAAAGTGCCGTGAAGTCTTCCCGCTGGGCCGGAGGCAGCAGGGCAAACACCTCTTCGGCGGCGCGCGCTTCCTTTTCGGCGACCTCTTGGGCATTCTCCTCCGTCACCCAGTGATCGCCAGCATGGATCTCCACCAGATCGTGGATGGTCAGCAATTTCAGCACATGGTCCAGCCGGATATCCCGGGGCGCGTGGCCCGCCAGCACCAGTGTTTGCAAAAGCACATGCCAGCTGTGTTCCGCCGAATTCTCGAACCGCTCTCCGCTGACCAGCCTGTTGTTGCGGATGACCGTCTTCAGCCTGTCCGCCTGCAGCAGAAAGTCGATTTGCCCGGCAAGCTCCATGAGGCTTACAGCTCGCCCATCGCCGTCCGGAACCGTTTGACGCTTTCCGCGAAGCCGTAAATCAGCGCGTCGGCGGTAAAGCCGTGGCCGATGGACATTTCCCGGATGAAGGGCGCGCGGGCCATAAGGGCGGGGATGTTTTCGACCGTCAGATCGTGACCGGCGTTGACACCAAGGCCCGCCGCTTTGGCCGCCTCGGCTGTCGCGACTACTTTGTCCAGTTCCTTTTCGGCCCTGGCCGGATCGTCATAACAGGCACCATAGGGGCCGGTGTAGATCTCGATCCGCTCAGCGCCCAGCTTCGCCGCCTGTTCGGGAGCAGCCGGATCCGGATCGCAGAACAGGGAGACGGTGACGCTCCACTCCTGTGCCGCGGCGATGCCGGTTTTCAGGAGCGCGAGGTCATTGCCGAATTGCCAGCCGTGGTCGGAGGTCGTCTGCGCCGGATCGTCCGGGACAAAGAGAACCTGATCCGGCCTGGCCTGTTCCACCAGCTGCAGGAAATCCTCAGAGGGATAACCTTCCAGGCAGAGCTCCTTGTTCGGATAGCGCTCCTCGATCAGCTCGGCGAGATCCGATACGTCCGTCTTGCGGATATGCCGCTCGTCCGGGCGCGGGTGCACGGTGATGCCCTTGGCACCGGCCTCCATGGCAATCGCGGCCAAGCCGGTCACACTCGGCCAGGGCAGATCCCGGCGGTTGCGCAGCATGGCGATGGCATTGACATTGACGGACAGACGCGAGGCGGGCATGGGGCGGCTCAATGGTTGTTTTCAGGCGAAGCTGAGGGATGCCCGTTTAGGGCAGTTTCAGAAGGGCAAAATTGGCCGGAAAAACGTTGGAGTCAAACAGGAAATTGTCCCTAGAGACAATCGATTGACCCGGCTGCCGCGCGATCATCGGGCACAGTTTTCCCGTTCTCTTCGGTTTTGACCTGCGAAACGTCATTGCGGAACCGGGAAAAAGCGGCTATCGAATGTTACGTAATAACATTACCAAATATGGAGGCTCTCATGTCCGATACCCGTTTGCCGGTGACCGTCCTGTCCGGGTTTCTCGGCGCTGGTAAGACAACCTTGCTGAACCGTGTCCTCAACAACAGGGATGGCCTGCGTGTTGCCGTCATCGTCAATGACATGTCCGAGGTGAACATCGATGCAGATCTCGTTCGCGCAGGCGGGGCGGAGTTGAACCAGACCGAGGAGACACTGGTCGAAATGTCGAACGGCTGCATCTGTTGCACCTTGCGTGACGATCTGCTGAAGGAGGTGCGCCGTTTGGCCGGGGAAGGGCGGTTCGATTATCTGCTGATCGAATCGACGGGAATTTCAGAGCCTCTGCCTGTTGCGGCCACTTTTGAATTCCGCGATGAGGCGGGGGAGAGCCTGTCGGATACGGCCCGGCTGGACACCATGGTCACGGTCGTGGATGCGGTGAACCTGCTCAGCGATTTCTCCAGTCATGATTTCCTGCGCGACCGGGGAGAGACCTTGGGAGAGGAGGATGAGCGCACGCTGGTGCATCTGCTGACCGATCAGATCGAATTCGCCGATGTGGTGGTGCTGAACAAGGTTGGCGCCGCGTCGCCGGACCGGGTGGATGCGGCGCGGAAGATCATCCGGAGCTTGAATGCGGACGCCCGCATCATCGAGACAGACTATGCGGACGTCGCCCCGCCGGAAATCCTCAACACCGGCCTGTTCGATTTCGAAAAAGCACACGAGCATCCGATGTGGGCCAAGGAGCTTTACGGTTTTGCCGACCACATCCCCGAAACCGAGGAATATGGCGTGGCGTCCTTTGTCTACCGGGCGCGGCGCCCCTTCTACCCGAAGCAGATCCACAAACTCCTCAACGGGCCGCTTCCGGGCGTCATCCGGGCAAAGGGGCACTTCTGGATCGCGACGCAGCCGAATTATGTCATCGAGTTTTCCCTGGCGGGAGCCTTGTCCAACGTCGGCCTTCTGGGGACCTGGTGGGCTTCGGTTCCACAAGAGCGGTGGCCTCAGGACGCCCGTGCCCGCGAGTATGCCATGTCGAATTGGGTGCAGCCATTCGGCGACCGGCGTCAGGAGATCGTCTTTATCGGGGCCGGTATTGACTGGCCGGCGCTGAAAGCCCGTCTGGACGATTGCCTGATCGAAGAGGGTGCCGGGGATGATCTCAGGACATTCGTCAGTCTTGATGATCCCTTCCCATCCTTCCGCCGGAGAGAGGTTGCCGCATGACCGGCTGTGGTGGAACGCTTGATCCGCTTTCGGCTGGGGACGGGGTCAGGGCCGGAGTTTCCGCAGACGGATCGCCAAGGCGCGTTGCTCGGGATGTCATGCGGGGGACCTCTAAGGAGATATTGGCAAGTATCGATGACGCGGGAGTTGCTGCGGCGATCTGGCAGCGAAGCCTTGCGCCAGAGTTGCAGCTCTGGCTGGACACTCTCGATTGCGCTCAGCTGCCGAGCCTTCGCACAATCTGTCCTGCGCATCTTGCCGAAACCGTGGTCTTGTCCGCCCTGGATACGGAAGGATTGGGCGAGGGGCAGGGGCCATCGGCCCTTGCCCGTGACGCGGGCGAGCTTGCGCTTGCCGCGGGGGCCGTCCTGAAAACCCGGTACGTGCGCTTGCGCTTTGATGTTTCACGCCAGAGGAGCTGCCCGAAGTTCCATGTCGATCATGTCCGCGCGCGGCTGTTGTGCACCTACCGGGGTCCGGGCACGGAATATGTGCCCGAGAGTGCATTGGGCAGCCCGGGCCGTTGCCGGCAAATGACACGAGGGGCAACAGGATTGTTTCGCGGCAAGCTGTGGCTTTCTGCGGAAACCTGCGGCCTTTTGCACCGATCTCCCGGACCGGCCAGCGACGGCAAGGCGCGTCTGCTTTTGGTGATTGACCCGGCGGATTGAAAAGCCCTGGCACTTGGCCGGGGAAGGGCGATGACACAGGTATAAACCCATCGATTGTCATTCCGGTTTGACGCGATAGCGGCAAGACCGGAATCCTGTACTCCGTGCAGTTAATCTCCGGAAA
>JBNKOQ010000292.1:0-4876 GCA_050294735.1 Roseibium sp.
CCAGCCCTGCCAGCACCAGGAGGCCCTGAAGCACGTTGGGCGGCAGGTTGGCCTGCTTGAGCTCCGCGCCCGGAGCGGGCGTGCTCGTGCCCGGAAGAACGGCCACTGATGGTTTCCGGCGCAGGAAGAAAGCCAGGGGCACCATCGCTGCGATGCAAATCCCGGCGATGGACATATAGGTGGTGCGCCAATCGGTGAATGTCAGGCTCCAGCGGACGAAGAAAGGCCACAGCACACCGGCCGCGTAATTGCCGCAGGCCATTGCGGCGAGGGCAGCCCCGCGCCGCTTTTTGAACCAGTGAGACAGATCCGCCAGCAGCGGACCGAACGTGGCAGAGGTGCCGAGCCCGACCAGAACGCCATGGGCGGCAGAAAAGATCGCGATGTTCGGGCTCAGGGCGGCCAGGAAAAAGCCGCTGCCAAGGAACAGCGCTGATGCCAGCACAGGCAGCAGGATGCCCGTGCGGTCGACCCATCGGCCAATCAGGTAGTTACCGGCGGCAAAGCCGATCATGGTGGCGGTATAGGGCAGGGAGGCATCGGCCCTATCGACACCGAAATCCGCCTGCACCGAGGGCAGTGCCACAACGATCACCCAAAGTCCCGCACCCCCGAGCGTGGAGAGCAGAATGCAAATCGCCAGCCGGAACCAGGCATAGCTGCCATCTGGGGCATAGGGATCGGAGTGCGAGGAGGTCATGGGCTGCCTGGAATGAGTTCCTGAGGTGCGTAGCAGGATGACCCGGGCGAGACAAATTCAAATCCTTGATAGGTATTGGGCGTGCGGAAATGAAACACTGCTGCCCGGTTAAGCGGAGCTTGAGAAAGCCGGAGAAAATCCGCTTGTTTTTCGTCTCCCCCCTTGTGGGGGAGATGTCTCCGTGAGGAGACAGAGGGGGGGGGATAAGCCTCCCGGAAAACGAAGGCATCTGCCGAATGCGCGGCGCCGTATCACCTCCCTCTGCCGGCTGACCGCCGGCATCTCCCCCTCAAGGGGGGGAGACGGGAGTGTACCGCAGCGCCGTTCGTGTCCACAGCTCTCGGAAGTCAAGAAAGCTTAGTGATTTCAGTCTTTCACGCGCAATTAGAAAGGTTTAAGCGGACAGCAGTGGACATGAGTGCGATTTGACAGCCACCGGCCACCGGCAAGGGGCGCCGGGTGGCGCGTACATTGTGCTCCGGTTGGCCGGAGGGCTCTTCTTCATCTGGCTGTTGCGCATGAAACGCCAATCGCGGTCAGGCAGCCATGCCTCTGCAAAGAGACTGGCTGCCTGACCATCTTTCTTTTGTCTCACCCGCAGATCAGCGCAGCAGATAGGCCGTGGTTGTGCCTGCTCCGCCGCCGGAGATCCCTTGTTTAATGGTGATGTGGCCATCCAGAGACAGCTTGTTCAACACCAGTGATAGGGCCTTGCCGTTCATCTCACCGCTGCCATTGAAGTGCAGGTTGCGGCTGGGCAGATAGACGAGGCCTTCCAGGTTCATTCCACCATCGAGATTGTAGCTGCTCCATTGCGGCGTCCCGAGACCGGGCTTTTCAAAGATCACCAGGTCCTTGTAAGTGCCGCTGGTTGGCGCTGTCAGAGTGACTTGAGTTCTGCCATTGACGGTCAAAAAGGAGGAGTCCTTGTCCGCGAGGTAAATGGATACACCGTCGCCGGTAACCACCTGATCGTTGAAGATGATTCTGGCACCATTGGACAGACCGTAAAGGCCTTCCCCCATGATGACGGTTTCGACAGAGCCGTTGAAGGTGAGGCCGGCGCCGTCGAACACATAGGTGCCTGCTCCGAACTCAACCTTGCCCGAGTTCATTGATAGGCCGCTCTTGATGTAATAGTCGCCCGGTTGAAATTTGACCTCTGTCACGTTGCCGTTGATGTTTGGCCAATGGCAGTATGTCCCGGGCTTGAAGACCATTTTGCTTGCATTCTGATCGGGCATGTCCGACCAGGGGACGCAGCTTCCCTCAAACGCCATGTCTTTTGCCACATCGGGGATGCTGTCGGCATAAGGGTCCGGCGCCACGTCGCAATGGCTTTCGAAAGACGAGGGCCGTGGTCGCGCATTCCCCGCAATCTTTCCTTTGACACACAGCCGTTGCGGATTGATCTGCTTGGAGTCCGTGTAGGTGGCGTAATCTGAATCCGAATGCACGTGCATTTCGCACTCAGGCATATCGATCATACCGCTGCCATTCGCTTTGAATGCGCTGTCCGCATTCGGGTCCAGCACGAAGATGCAAGCCGAGCTGGTGGAATAAGCGGCAGCGGATTCCGCTCCAAGCGTGATTGTCTCCATGCCTGCGGCCCGCAGGACTTGCGTTGGCATGTCAACACTCGCTGTGCCGGTGACGACGCCGCTGGTGTCCGTGAAGGACGATGTAACCTTGTTGGCGAAGTTCGCGTTAAAGTTCGCCAGGAAAGCGCCTTTGGCAATGCTTACCTTGTCGTCCTCACCCGATGAGGCCGCCATCAGGACTGCCGCGTCCAGCGCTTGGTGAAGATCTGTTCTGACGCCAATAGCCGCACTGTAGTCAACTGCTGCTCCGGCGGCGCAAACCAGGACGGTCGACAGAAGCGTGAAGGTGACTACCACATTGCCGTCCTGATTGATTCTAAAGAGTTTCAGATGCTGTAGGGCTGTCCGTGCCTGTATTTTTATTGCCTTATTCATGGTGAGGCGACGTGATCCTTGTTTTTATATTTTTGTTTCACCGAGTATTTGCCGAAAAAGTGAAGCTTGTGCGAATTAATTTGGTAATCAAAATATTAATTTTAATGTATAAATATAGGTGTTATTTTGTTTGATTGACGTGGACTATGTATTCGAGGTTGCGCTACGTGTACTTTTGGTTGGATTTATCCGGTCTGTAGTTTTTGGTTGTGTTTACATGACTATACGGAAGGTGTCTGGCGCCTATAAGCCGTGGTATTTGGGGTGCCCAATCAAATACACCGGCAGGCTGGTCTGCCTGCCGGTGGTGCCTATTTTCCGGGTCGCGGCGCCGGGCGGTATCAGCTGAGCGCCGCCTTGACGAAGTCGTGAAGAGAGCGGGTTGGGTGGCCGTTCAGCGTTTCCAGGCTGGAGTCGTCGCTGAAGAGAGCGCCTTCAGCGGCGCGGGCATCGCTGTCGGCGAGAATATCGGCAAACCCCTGCGGCAGACCTGCCTGGGCCAGGATTTTCGCGTAGTCTGCTTGCGGCAGGTTCTGGAACGGAATGTCCCGCCCTGTCTGCTTCGAAATTTCAGCAGCAAGATCTGCCAGTGAGAAGGCCGGATGTCCGGCAAGTTCCAGGGCACGTGTCGACGTGTTCGGGCCGGTCAGGACACGCGCGGCCGCTTCCGCATAGTCGGTCCGGCCCGCAGCGGAGATACGGCCTTCGCCGGAGGCTCCCATGACGGCGCCATGCGCGAGGGCCGCCGCGACGGTGCCTTCATAGTTCTCGATGTACCAGCCATTCCGCAAAACCGCATGAGCGATGCCGGAATCCTTCAAAAGAGCCTCAGTCGCCTGATGTTCTTGGGCCAGGATCATTGCGGAGGTCTCTGCATTCAGAATGCTGGTATAGACGATAAACGAAACGCCGGCCTGCTTTGCCGCCTCGATGACAGCGGCATGCTGACGGCTGCGCTGACCGACTTCGCTGCCGGAAATCAGCAGCAGGCGCTCGACGCCCTGAAGGGCGGGGGCGAGCGTTTCGGGCTTGTTGTAGTCTGCAGCCACGACAGAAACCGTATCACTTGCAAGGTCGGCAGCTTTTTCCGGAGACCGGACGAGGGCGCGAATGTCTTTAGCATTGAGAGCGGCGAGGTGGGACAGAACAAGGCGGCCAAGCTGGCCGTTGGCACCTGTGAGAGCGATCATAAGTTTATCTCCTCTTGGAAAATGGGCTCGCAGCACCGCATATGCATTGCAAACTTACTTTTTGTAAGTACATACTGAAAGGTAAGTTAGGGAAATGCGCGCGAGTAGGTGACGAAAATGGCAAATGCAGCGGATGTGATTGACGCGGACACCCGGCCTGCCCCGGCGCAGGCGGGAAAGGATATGTCCCTTTCCGGGCAGATCCGGCGGGGGGAACTTCTCAGCGCGGCCTGCCCGTCACGGGAGATCCTGAAACACCTCACCAGCCGCTGGGGTGTTCTCATGCTGATCGCCCTGCTGGAGGGCACGCACCGCTTCGCCGAGTTAAGGCGCAAGATTGGCGGGGTCAGCGAAAAAATGCTGGCACAGACCCTGCAAACGCTGGAGGCGGATGGCTTCGTCAACCGCCGCTCCTATCCGGTCGTGCCGCCGCATGTGGAGTATTCGCTGACGCCGCTTGGCCGTGAAGCTGCGGAAAAAGTGCGGGATTTTGCCGATTGGATCGAAATCAATACCGGGAGAATTTTGGCCGCCGGAGGGCGCAAATCCGAACCTGCTCCCGGCGGGCAGGGGGCCGGCCTAAGTGATCAGCCGGAGTGATCAGCTGGCGGTTTTCAGCCACAGCTGGGCCTTGAGCCCGTCCGGGCCGGAGGCAAGCTCAAGACGCCCGCTCCAGGCTTCTGCGATATCCTGCACGATTGCGAGCCCAAGCCCGGTTCCGGTGGGCGATTGATCCAGCCGGATGCCGCGGCCCATGATGCTCTTGAGGTTGTCTTCCGGAATGCCCGGACCATCGTCCTCGACAGACACTTTGATCATGCCATCAGTCCGCCGCCCTGTGATCCGGATTTTTGAATGGGCATGCCTTGCTGCATTTTCAAGCAGGTTGCCCAGGGCTTCCGCCAGATCGTCCGGATCGATCACGGCATGGATGTCCGCTGCGATGTCCTGGTCCCAGGTGAGAGCCGATCCTGCCGGGGTTCTGGCGACGACAGAGACAACCCGTTTGG
>JBNKOQ010000293.1:0-4858 GCA_050294735.1 Roseibium sp.
CCGGAGCGGCAACTCGACCCGCCAGCTGGATGTCCGCGAGGCTCTCGATTACGCGCGAAGCCGCTGGAACTGACCGGCAGAGTGCAACCCCATCATTGGATACACTTGTATACAATGATGGTTGAAGCCGCTATGCTGGCCTGAACGTCTCTCCAGCGAGCATCACAATTGCCATGTCATTCCTGCCTGACTTTCTCTTTCCGGATACTCTCTCCGCCGCAAGCGCTTTACTTCTGATCTCTGTCAGTTTCCTGACATCGGCGCTGACTGCGGCGCTCGGCCTTGGCGGCGGGATCGCGCTTCTGGCGATCATGGCGTCGGTCATGCCCATTGGCGCGCTTATCCCGGTGCACGGTGTTGTCCAGCTCGGCTCGAACACAGGCAGAGCCCTCGTCCAAATCAGGCATCTCGACCGCGCAATCTTATTCTGGTTCGCATCGGGTAGCCTGTTCGGTGCCTGGATTGGCGGCCATCTAGTTGTCACTTTGCCCGACGCGCCGCTGAAAATCGGTCTCGGACTGTTCATCCTCTGGTCGGTCTGGGGCAGGAAGCCGGTATTCCAGAAATTGCCCCGCGGGCTGCTGGCCGCTGGCGGTCTTGGCGCGACGATACTGACCATGTTCTTCGGGGCAACAGGACCAGTCGTTGGCGGATTGATTTCCTCCCTCGTCCCTGACCGGCAGACCTTCGTTGCCACCCATGCTGCCTGTATGACCCTTCAGCACTGCCTGAAAGTGATTGTTTTCGGTTTTCTCGGCTTTGCATTCAGTCCCTGGATACCGCTGCTCGCGGCCATGGTTTTCACCGGTTTTCTGGGAACGCTGACGGGAACACATCTGCTTGGACGCATGCCGGAGACCACCTTCCGGAAAGGCTTCAAACTGGTCATGACCCTTCTCGCTCTTAACCTGCTTATCCAGGCGCTCCGGCTTTTCGTGGCTTGATTGACCTTTTCTGCTGCTATGGTTGAACTCTTCGCAAGCCATGTGCCTTGCCAGCCCGCTTGTGAAGCGCTAACCCAAGCGCATCAGTTTTCAAGAACACGCGGGACGGACACACCCATGGCAACTCACAATCTCCTTCTCTTGCCGGGCGACGGCATCGGTCCGGAAATCATGACCGAAGTAAAGAAGGTCATTTCCTGGTTCAATGCGCGCGGCGGCGACAGCTTCGAAACCGATGAAGGCCTCGTCGGCGGCGCTGCCTATGACGCTTGCGGCCAGGCGATTTCCGAGGAAGACATGGCCAAGGCCATGGCATCCGACGCGGTGATCTTCGGTGCCGTCGGCGGCCCGAAGTGGGATGATGTTCCTTACGAGGTTCGTCCGGAAGCCGGCCTCCTGCGCCTGCGCAAGGATATGGAGCTGTTCGCCAACCTCCGCCCTGCCATCTGTTATCCAGCGCTCGCCGATGCGTCTTCGCTCAAGAAGGACATCATTGAGGGTCTCGACATCCTGATCGTCCGCGAACTGACCGGCGGCGTCTATTTCGGCGAACCGAAGGAAATCAAGGACCTCGGCAACGGCCAGAAGCGCGGCATCGACACTCAGGTCTACGACACCTACGAGATCGAGCGCATTGCCAAGGCCGCCTTCGAGCTGGCGCGCACCCGCGGCAACAAAGTCACCTCCATGGAAAAGCGCAACGTGATGAAGTCCGGTGTGCTTTGGAACGAAGTCGTAAGCCAGACCCACAAGAACGGCTACGAAGACGTTCAGCTGGACCACATGCTGGCTGATGCCGGAGGCATGCAGCTGGTGCGCTGGCCGAAGCAGTTTGACGTTATTGTCACCGACAACCTCTTCGGCGACATGCTTTCCGACGTCGCAGCCATGTTGACGGGTTCCCTCGGCATGCTGCCGTCCGCATCCCTCGGCGCACCCGATGCCAAGACCGGCCGCCGCAAAGCCATGTATGAGCCCGTCCATGGCTCGGCCCCGGACATCGCCGGCACGGGCGCAGCAAACCCAATCGCGATGATTGCCTCCTTCGGCATGGCTCTGCGTTACTCGTTCGAGCTGGTGGCAGAAGCCGACATGCTCGACAAGGCCATCGCGAACACTCTCGACAAGGGTCTGCGCACCAAGGATATCGCCGCCGAAGGCGATAAGGTCGTCAGCACCACCGAAATGGGCGATGCCATCATCGCCGAACTGGCTGCCCTGGCCAGCTGATTTCGAGCTCTCTGAAGACGGCTGCCGCAGGCTCTTTGCTTACGGCAGCCGTTTTCCTTTATAAACCTCGACCAGAAACACAACGAACAACAGGTTTCAAATCATGAGCGACAAGATCGGCCCCTTCCTCGGCAACTGGATCCTTGATGCTGATGAAAGTGAGTTCGAGCAGGGCGAGCCACCCAAAAGCGCGACTATGAAGATCGAGGACAATTTCGGCATGACGGTTTTCACGATGAACACTGTCTCGGCCGACGGAGAAGTGACCAACGACAGCTTCGAGGCGATCCCGGATGGCCCGGAAGTGAAGCTCGGCAAAAGCGGTCTGGTCGATGCCATGCGTCTGGTTTTCAAGAATGACAGGAATCTCGTTTCTGAAGCCCGCCGTGGCGGACTGACCATCATGAAAGCAGAGCGCGAACTATCCGAAGACGGCCGGACGCTAACGGTTACCCAGACGGTTCATCTGGTCGATGTCGACAGCTTCACCAACGTCTCGGTCTATCACCGGGCCCAGTAGCTTGTTTTAATTGTGCCGCTCGCGAAATTTTTTCGACTTTTCCCTGTTGCCGCAACGCTGCATGTCACACCATTTTCGGCCACGGCCGCGGCCCCGGTCGATGAACAGCCAAGTGCAACGCCCGCACTCCCGTAACCGGGCCAGGTCCTGTGACCGCAGCAAATCCTCGAATTGAAGAACAACCGTATCGGGAAGAGAAACTGAAGGCTCTTCACTCGGCTGCCATCGCAGCCCAGTCAAGTCTGGTACACGCGCCAGAGCAGCCCGGCTAATGGCTTGCTGTATACGAGTCTGGAGCATGGAAGTGTCAGCTTCTGACGCTGGAAGCCCTTGCGCGAGCGCGCTGAAAACACGGAAGCCCAGTTCGCGCAGGGGATGCAGAAGCTCCATCTGCTTTTGGCACATTTCTTCTGACAGGCTGCGGCTGACCCGCTCATACCGGTTGAGTCCTTCCCAGTCTGCCGCCTTGGCCCATATCCCCAGGGCCTCCCAATCCGGGACGGCATCGTCCATGCGGGACTTACCCGGATCGTTCACCGTGTTCACGAATTCAAGGGCGGGATGACCCCCGACATGGATGGGATCCTGTCTCTGCATGAAATAACCATTATTCAGAATTTAGAGGTTGCGCA
Source organism: Roseibium sp. (assembly GCA_050294735.1). Classification (GTDB taxonomy): domain Bacteria; phylum Pseudomonadota; class Alphaproteobacteria; order Rhizobiales; family Stappiaceae; genus Roseibium. The sequence goes on from JBNKOQ010000293.1 coordinate 3,327, forward strand.
AGCTTCTCCCTAAGAGGTAACCATTATTTGTAATTTAATGGTTATTTTGAGGTGCGTACATGATCATCGACAAGGTGTTCAATTTCAGGAATCAGAATGTGGCCTGGGGAAGCATGGGCGATGGACCGCCACTCGTGCTGATCCACGGCACGCCCTTTTCGTCCATGGTCTGGAGGAAGATCGCTCCCTACCTGGCCGCCAAATGGAAGGTCTATTTTTTTGACCTGTTAGGGTATGGGAAAAGCGAGAAATCAGCCAATCAGGATGTCTCGCTTGGCATCCAGAATGAACTGCTCACCGCTCTCTTTTCCGAATGGGGCCTGCAGAAGCCGGATGTTCTCTGTCATGATTTTGGCGGAGCAACCGCGCTGCGCGCCCATTATCTCAACGCTCTCGACTACAACAGCCTGACCCTGATCGATCCGGTGGCCATCGCGCCCTGGGGCTCTCCCTTCGTGCAGCATGTGCGCACCCACGAAGCCGCCTTTTCAGGACTTCCTGCCTATGCCCATGACGCCTTGCTAAGAGCTTATCTGGACGGGGCCACTTTCGCAGGGCTGCAGGGACAGGTAGCCGGGATCTACATGAAGCCCTGGCAGGGGCAGACCGGTCAAGCCGCCTTTTATCGGCAGATCGCTCAAATGGATCAGCGTTTCACCGACGAGGTCGAACCTCTCTATGGCCCGGCAAACTTCCCCGTTACGCTGCTCTGGGGGCAGAACGACGACTGGATTCCCTTGGAGCACGGCAAAAAACTCGCAGAAAAGCTGACAGGCGGGCAACTCATCGAGATCCCGAACTGCGGGCACCTGATGCAGGAAGATTGTCCGGAAGCCATCGTTGCCGCGATGCTGAAATAAACTGCCCGGAAAACTGCTCCTCCAGTCGTTTCGGGTCGATCTTGGGAGACTTTGTCAGTGCAGGCGCGTTACCGGGCCAAGATCAAAAAATTCGATCTCGCCCGGCGCATCGTCAACACCCTCATTCCCGGTGACCACTTGCTTCTCGCGTACAGCGCCCCAAGTGACATGGAAGACCTGCAAGCTTGGCATCCGTCCGGGGAGAGAGAAATGCGACGTGTCACAATCGGAACACTGGCAACCCTGGCCTTTGCAACCTCGGCAGCAGCCCAATCCGACTACTCGGAAATCCTGAACCGTATCAGCCTCCCGGACGGTTTCCGGATATCGGTTTTCGCCGAAGTTCCCGGTGCCCGGAGCATTGTCCGGGACCCGGCCAGCGGTGTTATTTTCATTGGCTCACGCAGCGACACGATCCACGCTCTTGCCGATAAGGATGGCGACGGAACCGCCGAGACTGTCACTGAGATCGCCACCGGTCTTCACGTTCCCAACGGTCTGGCCATTCAGGACGGCAAGCTCTTCATCGCCTTGCAGGATGACATTGAACTGATATTCGCCATCACCCAACTTTTTGGCAATCATTGTGTGGCGCCGATCTTCGGGGACATTCTGCAGTAGAGGATCTTCGGCATTTGTTGGTTCATCCTCGAAATATATCCGCGTTTGCAG
>JBNKOQ010000294.1:0-4845 GCA_050294735.1 Roseibium sp.
CCCGTTTCTACGGCTCCGAATTTCATCTGCCCGCCTCTGGGCCTTTGCGCAGGGCCGCTATGATATTGCCCAGAACGGCCACCGCGATTTCCGCGGGCGAAGCCGCGCCGATGTCCAGTCCGATGGGGGCGTCGATCGAGGCGATCTGCTGATCGTTCAAGCCGGCTTCTTTCAGGCGCTCAACGCGTTTGCCGTGGGTTTTCCGGCTGCCGAGGGCGCCGACGTAAAAACATCCGGCCTTCAGGGCCTCTTGAAGCGGCAGATCGTCGATCTTCGGATCATGCGTCACCGCCGCGACGGCCGTATAAGCGTCGAGGGGCTGCGTCTTCAAGACATCTTCCGGCCATTCCGCTCTGAGGGCGCCATTCGGAAATCGGTCCTCGGTGGCAAAGGCCGTTCGGGGATCGATGACAGTGACATCGAAGCCCGCGATTTCCGCCATGGGCACCAATGCCTGGGAAATATGAACCGCACCGATGATGACGAGGCGCGGCGCGGGTACGCTGACGGTCAGGAAAACCGGAGCGTCACCGGCTTGCTCCACCATTCCGGATTTGCCTGAGCGGAACCGCCGGTCCAGCTCTTCCTGAAGCGGGTCACCGGAATAATCCGCAGCTTGCAGGATCAGGCGCTGGTCGCCTGTCTGCGTCTCTGTCACGAGAATGGCAGCCCGCCGTCCGGCGCGTTCCCTGTTGAGGGCCGAGAGAAGGTTCAGATCCATTCAGGCACGCTCCGTGGCAAGTTTGAGGCCCAGTCCCATGAGCAGTGATCCTCCGATCCACCGGCAAAAGGACTGGGAGCGGGAGGAGCGGGCAAGGCGTCGTTGAAGTTGTGATGCAAAGAGAACGGTGAAGACGTCCGCCGATGTGAAGCTCAGGTTCACGATAGTGCCCAGGATGAGAAATTGGGCCCAGACCGGAAGAGCTGCTTCGGCGCTGACGAATTGCGGCAGGAAGGCAATGAAAAAGATTGCCACTTTGGGGTTGAGCACTTCCACAAGCAGGCTGTCGATAAAGGCCCGTTTGCGCGATCTGGCAGGCATATCGGGCGTCGGCGTGGCAGACATGCGCGTCCGGATGATCCGGTAGCCGAGCCAGATCAGATACGCTCCGCCCGCCAGCTTCAAGATCACATACAAGGTCGGCACAATGGCGAAGATCGCGGAGAGGCCGAATGCTGCTGCAAAAACGTGGAAGTAGCAGCCAACGTGAATCCCGAAGGCGGCCCAGAAACCTGCCGCCCGTCCCTGGGCGATGGTTTGCCCGGCGGTGTACAGCAGGGCTGGCCCCGGCATATAGGCAAACAGCAATGCTGCTGTCGCGAAGGCCGCAAGTGTCTCAAAGGGAGGCATGTTTTCAACCTTGACCTAGTGAACCGGTTCGACATAGACGCGGATTCTGCCGCCGCAGGACAGTCCGACACGCCAGGCGGTCTCATCGGCAACACCGAATTCCAGGGTTGTCGGTGTGCCGCTGTCAATCACGTCGATGGCCTCGGACACCACGGCGCCTTCAACGCAGCCTCCCGATACCGATCCCTCGAAATTGCCATCCGCATCGATGACAAGATGAGATCCGGTCGGGCGCGGGGCGGAGCCCCAGGTCTCTATGACGGTGGCGAGTGCGACCCGCCGGCCTGTTCGGACCCAGTCTTCCGCCGTGGCCAGGATGTCATGTGTGAGTATCGCAGGGTCTGCGCTCATGGTCGGATCCTCCAAGTGTGCAGCTGACTATAAGCACTCAGGGCGCCGAGAAAAGGTAGGCAAACGAAAAGGTGTCGCAAACTGTCCGCTTGCGACACCTTTTTGAGGACCGGATGTGGAACTGGCGGACCCGGTTGTTCCTATTCCGCCGCGGTCCGCAGCGCGGGGGCTGCGTCGCGTACGGAAATGTCCACGTGTTCTTCGAATATTCCAAAGTTGTCGATGAACATCTGGACCAGCTTCGAGGCCTGGACGTCATAGGCCTGCTTGTCGGCCCAGGTCTCGCGCGGGTTCAGGATCTTTTGATCAACACCTGGAACCTCTACCGGAACGGCAAATCCGAAATTGGAATCGGTGCGGAAGTCCGCATCTGCCAGTGTTCCATCAAGTGCGGCGTGAAGCAGCGCGCGGGTCGCCTTGATCGGCATGCGTTCGCCAACGCCATAGGCACCGCCGGTCCAGCCGGTGTTGACCAGCCAGCAGCTGACGTTGTGCTCGGCGATGAGATCCCGCAGGAGATTGCCATATTCGGAGGGATGGCGGGGGATGAAGGGAGCGCCGAAACAGGTCGAGAAAGTCGCCTGCGGTTCGGTGACGCCTTTTTCGGTGCCGGCGACCTTGGCCGTATAGCCGGACAGGAAGTGGTACATCGCTTCTGCCGGTGTCAGCTTGGCAATTGGCGGCATGACCCCGAAGGCGTCGGCCGTCAGCATGATGATGGTTTTGGGCTTCGGTGCGGTGCCGGTCGGGCTGGCATTCGAGATGAAGTGGATCGGATAGGCCGCGCGGGTGTTCTCGGTCTTCGAAGCATCGTCAAAATCCGGGACCCGGTTGTTATCCAGAACCACATTTTCCAGAACGGTGCCGAAGCGCTGGGTCGTGGAGAAAATTTCCGGTTCGGCTTCAGCCGACAACTTGATGGTCTTGGCGTAGCAGCCGCCTTCGAAATTGAAAACGCCGGTCTTGCCCCAGCCATGTTCGTCGTCACCGATCAAGGTGCGCGAGGGGTCCGCCGACAAGGTTGTCTTGCCCGTACCCGACAGACCGAAGAAAACGGCAGTATCGCCCGCATCGCCAACATTGGCGGAGCAATGCATCGACATGACGCCTTGCGGTGGCAGCAGGTAGTTCAGGAAGGTGAAGACCGACTTCTTCATCTCGCCGGCGTAGGATGTGCCTCCGATCAGCACGATCTTGCGGCTGAGATCGCAGGCAATGATCGTTTCGCTGCGGCAGCCATGGCGTGCCGGGTCGGCCTTGAAGCTCGGCAGGTCGATAACGGTCATATCCGCCGCGAAACCGGCCAGCTCTTCGGCCGCGGGCCTCAGCAGCATGTTGCGGATGAAAAGCGAGTGCCACGCATATTCTGTGTAGACGCGAACCGGAAGCTGATAGGCTTTTTCAGCGCCGCCGTAGAGATCCTGTGCAAACAACTCCATGCCGGATGCATGCTTGCGGAAGTCCTCCAGAAGCACTTCGAAGTGCTCGGGGCTCATTTCCGCGTTGTTGTCCCACCAAACTGTCTTGTCACTCACCGCATCCCGGACAATGAATTTGTCCTTGGGGGACCGGCCCGTGTGAACTCCTGTGTCGGCGACCAGCGGGCCATCCGCCGCAATTTCAGCTTCACCGCGCCGGATTGCATATTCGTAAAGTGCAGGCTCGCTCTGGTTCCAATAGATCGTCTTCAGATTGTTTAGTCCGAAGGTCTCGACGCCGTAGGAGGGATTCCTGACACCTACTTCTTTCATGATCCCGCTGTCCTTGTGATCTTTTGAGCCCAAACGCGGATACAGCGGCATTGGTCGGCGCGGTACCCGTTGGTTGGGGGAACCTAGTAGATGGGGGTCGGAGCAACAAGATAGTCAAAAGATTGATTTAACTATTTAATCGATTAAATCGTTAAATATTGTTGCAGGTGATTAATTTGGATGCTGAATTAATATTTCTATTCGGGGTGAACTTGGATTTTCTCCGGGGATTACGAAAAATGAGTTGCGGCTCGGGCTGGTTGGCATTGCGTTTGAGTATTCAATACTTGCGATAGTGAGTTAAAATCGCAAGAAACGAAACTGAGAGATGCCGGTTTCGAAGAGTGAAGCCCTCTTCATGCGTGGCTGCGGAGGGTCGTTTTCGGCCTTCTGCCCAGAGGGAGTGGAGGTGAATTCCCATCCGTAAAAAGCGCGAGCATCGCCTATGCCTTAATTTCCGCGCAATTTCCCACGCATAGGCTAAGATCTGAAACAGGAACAATGCCCGTGAACACGTTGCGGGCCGATTTCAAGGGACCCTGGATCGCATCATGCCGACTATCGCATTGGTCGACGACGACCGTAACATTCTGACTTCGGTTTCAATTGCTCTGGAATCGGAAGGCTATCGCGTACAGACCTACACAGATGGCACGTCAGCACTGGACGGTTTGCAGAGCGACCCGCCGGAACTGGCTATCTTCGATATCAAGATGCCGCGCATGGACGGGATGGAACTTCTGCGCCGTCTGCGGCAGAGCACGGATTTGCCGGTGATCTTTCTGACGTCGAAAGACGATGAGATCGACGAGCTCTTCGGGCTGAAGATGGGCGCCGATGATTTTATCCGCAAACCGTTTTCCCAGCGTCTTCTGGTCGAGCGTGTCAGGGCTGTGTTGCGCCGGGCTCAGCCTCGCGATGCATCTGCGCCACGCGACGATGCGGATAAGCTTCTGGAGCGCGGGCAGTTGCTGATGGATCAGGAGCGTCACACCTGCACCTGGAACAACAAACCGGTGACACTGACGGTGACGGAATTCCTCATCCTGTCCGCACTGGCTCAGCGCCCTGGTGTGGTGAAGAGCCGCAACGCCCTGATGGATGCGGCCTATGACGATCAGGTCTATGTTGACGACCGTACCATCGACAGCCACATCAAGCGCTTGAGGAAAAAGTTCAAGGTTGTTGACGACGACTTCGACATGATCGAAACCCTGTATGGTGTTGGATACAGGTTCAGGGAGGCCTGAAGACCCAGGCGATGACAGTTGAAAGCGAGAAGCAAGAGGATGGGGCGCCCGGTGAGGCCGGCGCGTCCGAGCGCTCGCAATTGCGTCGTCTTGGCAACAAGCGGCTTCGCCGTCGCTTGCTCAACCGCTTCGGCAGGATTTT
>JBNKOQ010000295.1:0-4821 GCA_050294735.1 Roseibium sp.
GTCCACCGGGCGGCAGACCACGTGCGCTGGAAAAGCCACGTCACACAAGCAAAGTCAAGGGATAGGCGGTGTTTCCATCGTGTTATCGACCGAAGCGGTAAAGATGCCATGCTCTCGCAGAGGTCATCAATTCAGTCGAGAGCTTGCAGCAAGGGCCGCCACTGGCCGCGAATCTCCATCGATACCGTGTCCGACTGATCAAAAATGCTGCTGCCGGCCGCCGCGTCCTTGGCATAGATCACCCGGTCCGTAATCCGGCAAAGCACCGGATAGCCGCGTTTCGCGAGCGTTTCCTCAAGAGTTCCAATCTGGGCCGAGCGCCGGTCGACACGGTTGGCAACAACATGAATGTCGGCCTTTCCCTTGCGAACCCGTTTCACTTCGGAAATGCCGTCAAGGAATTTCAGCGTCGCCTCCCAATCAAACACCGACGGCAGAACGGGCACCACAATGTCATTCGCTTCGGCGATCAGCGTCTTGGCCAGTTCACTGCGCAAACCGCCCGGGCCATCGATAACAATGACGTCCAGATCCTTGCCCCTGTCTTCGCCGATTTTTTCCGCCTTGGACCAGTTCAGAGCCATGACGGGAGCAAGGGCCTTGTCCCGGCGCTTCACCCAGGAGAGAGCCGATTTCTGGCGATCGGCCTCGGCAAGAGCCACAAGATCGCCACGCGAGGCGAAATATGCCGCCAGATTGGTCGCAAGGGTTGTCTTCCCACATCCCCCCTTGGAATTGATAACCAATATCTTGCGCATACATAATCTCCCCTTTTGCCGATGAAACTGCCCGGCCATCCCCAGCTCGTCAAAAGCCGCCGGGTCACGGCAGCATATGCGGCCAAGCCACAATAAGCGCACATATTGCGCTTTTTCAACCAAGCTGCGGCGAAACACGTTATTTCGTGGCGACAAAGTGGCAAGACTGCGTTATAGCTCCTGATCACCATGCATGTGATTACGAATACAACAGAACTCGCCGACGCTTGCGAGCGCCTTGCCGCCCACGACTATGTTACGGTCGATACGGAATTTTTGCGCGAGACAACATTCTGGCCAAAACTCTGCGTCATTCAGCTGGCCGGACCGGACCTGGCCTTTATTGTCGACGCACTCGCGGAAGGGCTTGATTTGTCACCCTTCTTCGCGCTGATGCGCGATGAGAGCGTGACAAAGGTCTTCCACGCCGCCCGGCAGGACATTGAGATCGTCTTCCATTTGGGAGGACTGATCCCTGCCCCGCTGTTCGATACCCAGGTTGCGGCGATGGTGTGCGGTTTCGGTGATTCCATTTCCTACGATCAGCTCGTTTATAAGGTCACCGGCGCCCGAATCGACAAGTCGTCCCGCTTTACCGACTGGGCCCGCCGCCCCCTGACTCAAAAACAGTTGGACTACGCGCTCGCGGATGTCACGCATCTCCGCGACGTCTATCAGTTCCTCAAGGCCAATCTGGCCGAGCAGAACCGCAGCCACTGGGTCGCAGACGAGATGAAGGTGCTCAATTCGGAAGGCACCTATCATACCGAACCGGCCAATGCCTGGCAGCGCCTCAAGCTGCGCGTGCGCAAGCCGATCGAACTCGCTGTGATGATGGAAGTTGCAGCCTGGCGCGAGAGCGAAGCGCAGGGGCGCAATGTGCCGCGCAGCCGGGTGATCAAGGACGACGCGATTTATGAAATCGCGGCGCAGCAGCCTCAAAACACCGAATCTCTCGGACGATTGCGGACGATTCCACGTGGTTTCGAACGCTCCAAGTCTGCTGACGAAATTCTCAAGGCTGTCCGCAGGGCCATGGCCATCCCGCGCGACCAACTGCCGAAGCTACCCAAGGGACGCCAGGCACCGGATGGCTCAGCCGCCGCTGTCGATCTGCTGAAAGTTCTTCTCAAGCTGGTCAGCGAGGCCCATGGTGTGGCCTCAAAAGTCATCGCGACGGTAGACGATCTGGAAAAAATCGCCGCGGACGATCACGCGGATGTCGGCGCCATGAAAGGCTGGCGGCGGGAGCTGTTCGGAGAAACCGCGCTCAAGCTGAAGCGCGGCGAGGTTGCCCTTGCCTTCCGGGACCGTCAGATCGTTGCGATCGATCAGGAACCGGCTGAAGCGGAAGCGGCCGAATAAGGCCGTCACGCAGAGAGGATGCGAACGACAGGACGTGCCGGACCGGCGCGTCTCCCCGCATGTCTCAAAGTTGACATTCGCCAACCGCAACGCCCCCCTTCTCCGCATAGTGGATAAACCAAACGATCTCTGACGCGCCGCGCCCCAGGTCTCAGCCAGAGGAACACCGAACTCAAAACCTTGCCATTTGGCGTAATTATTACTATATTCGCCAAAAGGAGACTAATCATGCTGGTTGAAATCCACAGAACCGCTTCGGAACCGGCAAACGTGGACATCACGCAAACCGAAGCTGCCGCTCTGGCCCGGACAACGGTGAAGTTGTTTGACCGCTGGCAATTGTCCGATACCGAAGCGCGCCAATTGCTGGGAGGCATGGCTGCGCGCACCTGGTCCCGTTGGAAAAGCGGCGACATTGGCAAGGTCGACAGGGATCTCGCCATGCGCATGTCTTTGCTGATGGGCATCCACAAGGGATTAAGGTTCCTGTTTACCGACCCAGCCCGCGGCTACGCCTGGATCCGCAAGCCGAATGAAGCCTTCAATGGTCAATCCGCCCTCGATGTGATGATGGGTGGAACCATATTCCATCTCATGCGGGTCCGCAGTTATCTGGATGCGGAGCGTGGCGGTTGGTAGAGATCAACACGGAGAGCATCCCCCGGGTCCATACCGTTTGGCCGAAAACCTACCGTATTATCCGCTCCATATATCCTCCAATATCCTTGTTCGAGGACATCGCCGATCCGGAAGACTGGGAGGCTCTGGCCTCTGCCGAAGCAAAGACAAATCCAAGGCTGCGCGAGGAAATGGGTCATCTCGGCCTTGTCCCTCCAGCCCGCCGGGTTTCCGGACCGGGTGCCAGCTACGTGATGGCACCCTTCGTCCATGTCTCGCCGGACCGTCCCGGGCGGTTCACGGATGGAAGCTTTGGGGTCTATAGCGCTGGCGACTGCGCTGAGACAGCCTTGCGCGAAGTCGCCTATCATCACGGCAGGGCCATGGCGGCAACACGGGAAGAGGCTGGCTGGACATCGCAATTCAGAATGCTGGTCGGCTCAATCAACGCGGAGCTGTACGATGTCTCGGGCTTGCCCAGTGTTCTGTCTGCCGACGATTACACCAACAGCCAGCCGCTCGGCCGGAAACTGCGCGCAGAAGGGGCCAGCGGCGTTGTCTATCCAAGCGTGCGGCACACTGGCGGACAGTGTATCGGCATTTTCTGGCCGGACTTGATCCCCATCCCTGTTCAGGCAGAACATTACGATTTTCATTGGGACGGGACGCGCGTTGACAAGGTCAGGGACTGCACCAGCGACAAGCTTTACGGGCTTTAAAAAGCCCGTAAAACCTCAGGACGGCAAAGTCGCGACCATTCCCTTTGTGCCGAGAACCTTTGCGAACTGACTAAATCGCTTTCGCAGCCGCTCACCATCGAAACCGGCGAGATTGGCCGGCAGGCGCAGCAGCACCATATCTTCATCGGCAAGAATCGAGGTTTGAGGCAAGACCCCGGGCATTGACGCGCTGAGCAAGGATGCAACGCGCAAGGTGGCACCGAGGATCTTCGCCCGCTCTCGTGATTTGCTCGTCGACAGCTTCCGGATCACAGGCGACAAAGCCCCCTCGCCCAGACCCTGATGCCGGTAGAAAACCGAAGCGGCCAGGTAGGCACGGGCGGAATGGTCCAGACCGACAAAGGCGGCATTGGAAATGATGTTGAGGCTTTGCTCTCCGCGATAGTCCGGATGAGCCCGCCATCCGATATCCGACAGCAAACAAGCAGCATGGCGCAAATGCTGTTCCTGCCTGGTTTCCTCAACGCCGAGTTCGGCAAAAATGCCATCCGTCCAGAGGATCAATTCCTCCGCATGTTCCGGCGAACGGGCACGCAAGGTAGCCAGCTCCCGTGCAGCCTCGATCACTGGATCGAGCGCCTGAATTTCCTCCGGCAGATACTCGTGCAGCAATCCTTCGCGCACGCCCGTTGCCGACACCACCAGTTTGTCCGCCTTCATCGACCGCAAGATGTGCTCCAGCACGACGGCCCCAAAAGGAACCAGGGTGCGGCGCTGCTTGGAGACGACCTCCGCCTTGTCAACGCCCTCCAGATTTTCCTTTTGCACAGACTGACAGAACGCAATCGCCTCTTCCGCGGGAATCTCGTAATTGTGCATGACGTGAAGAGGATACTTGTTCTGAAACATGTGCAGACGGGCAAGAGACCGCCAGGTCCCTCCGACGGCGTAAAACGTCCGGTCCCCGTCTTCCATCTCCGGCCATTCGTACCCGGCGAGGCTTTCCTTGGCAATTTCCTGCGCCTTCGAAATCTTGCCGTCCGCGGCCTCCTGCAGCCGCAACCCGCCAAGCGGGAAGGTTGTTCCCTTGCCCGGTTTCGACCCGGCAACCTGAACCAGCTCAAGGCTGCCGCCGCCCATGTCACCGACAACCCCGCGAGGCTTCCAAAACCCGGCAATCACCCCCAGCGCAGAGTAATAGGCCTCTTCGTTGCCATCGAGAATGCGCACCGGCTCACCGATCAGCTTTTCGACTTCTGCCACGAACTCCGGGCCGTTTTTCGCATCGCGTGCAGCTGCCGTCGCGATCACATAGGTCTCCCGTACCCCGATGTGCTCCGAGAGCACGCGAAAGCGCTCCAGGGCACCCAGGGCGATCTTAACGGAATCGTCGGCCAGCC
>JBNKOQ010000296.1:0-4808 GCA_050294735.1 Roseibium sp.
ACCTGCCTTTTTGGCGGCAAAGGCTGCTTTCACCTTGGCAACCGCATCTTCGGCCGGTGTCGGAACACCGTCGTAATCGTTGCCCTGCGCATTGATCGGCCCACCTGCAAAGGCATGAGAGGCTTTCTCATTGCCATCGACCAGATGCGGCACAGGCAGAACGCCCTTGGTATCGTCGTCAATCTCGGTGAGGCTGGTCTGTCCGCCTTCCGCCATGGCAAAACGGCGGCCATTCTGCGGACCGGGGGTCACTTCCTTGCCTGCGGAGATATCGTCCAGCAGCTGGTTGAAGCTGTCCGGCGTCAGATCCTCGTAGGTGTCCTTGAAGATCTGAACCATCGGCGCATTCACGCAAGCTCCAAGACACTCGACTTCTTCCCAGGAGAACATGCCGTCCTCGGAGATCTCGTGCATGTGCTTGGCGATGCGCGACTGGCAGATCTTGACCAGATCCTCCGATCCGCGAAGCTGACAGGGAGTCGTGCCGCAAACCTGGATGTGAGCCTTCTTACCGACCGGCTGAAGCTGGAACATGGTGTAGAAGGTCGCCACTTCCAGAACGCGGATATGCGGCATGTCCAGCATCTCCGCGATATAGCGGATTGCCGGCTCACATACCCAGCCTTCGTTCTGTTCCTGGGCGCGCCATAACAGCGGAATGACTGCGGACGCCTGACGCCCGGCCGGATACCGGTCAATCAGCTTCTTAGCCCATTCGAGATTCTTCTCGGTGAACGCGAAGCTTTCAGGTTGTTCCGCGGCAAGTCTGCGAACTGCCATGGTGTTATCCCCGTCTTGTCTCGATGACCGGAGCCGGTGAACCGGCTGCCAGGGTCGAAAATGAATTGCACAGACCAACCATTACCGGTCGACCTCGCCGAACACGATGTCCATGGAGCCCAGCACAGCCGAGATATCGGCAAGCTGGTGGCCGCGGCACACAAAGTCCATGGCCGAAAGGTGAGCAAAGCCCGGCGCCTTGATCTTGCAGCGGTAAGGCTTGTTGGTGCCATCCGCGACCAGATAGACCCCGAATTCACCCTTGGGGGCCTCGACCGCCGCGTAAACTTCACCGGCCGGCACATGGTAGCCTTCGGTATAAAGCTTGAAGTGATGGATGAGAGCTTCCATCGACCGCTTCATTTCGCCGCGCTTGGGCGGAACGATCTTGCTGTCGGTGGAAGACACCGGTCCGGTTTCGACCGTTAGCTTTTCCAGGCACTGCTTCATGATCCGGACCGACTGGCGCATCTCTTCCATGCGGATGAGATAGCGATCATAGCAGTCGCCGTTCTTGCCAACCGGAATATCGAAATCCAGATCCGCATAACACTCGTAAGGCTGTGACTTGCGCAGATCCCATGCGGCACCGGAGCCGCGGACCATAACGCCGGAAAAACCCCAGGCCCAGGCATCGTCCAGATCGACAACACCGATGTCGACGTTACGCTGCTTGAAAATGCGGTTGTCGGTCAGCAGGCCTTCGATATCGTCCAGCGTCTGCAGGAACGGATCGCAAAAATCCCAGATGTCGTCGAGCAGGTCGCGTGGAAGATCCTGATGGACCCCACCCGGCCGGAAATAAGCCGCATGCAGACGGGCACCGCAGGCCCGCTCATAAAAGACCATCAATTCTTCGCGCGGCTCAAAGCCCCAGACCGGCGGTGTCAACGCTCCAACGTCCAGCGCCTGTGTGGTCACGTTCAGAAGATGCGACAGCAGCCGTCCGATTTCGCAATAGAGCACGCGGATCAACTGTCCCCGCATCGGAACGTTGATCCCGAGCATCCTCTCGACCGCCAGAGCAAAGGCATGCTCCTGGTTCATCGGCGCCACATAGTCGAGGCGGTCGAAATAAGGCACCGCCTGCAGATAGGTCTTCTGCTCGATCAGCTTTTCGGTGCCACGATGCAGCAGGCCGATATGCGGATCGACACGTGTCACCACTTCCCCGTCCAGCTCCAGCACCAGGCGCAAAACGCCGTGTGCCGCGGGATGCTGCGGGCCAAAGTTGATGTTGAAGTTTCGAACCTGAGCCTCAGCCATTTTGAGGGTCCTGTTTGGGGGCGTAGAGTGCAAAAACTTCTGCGCCGGTCATTTTCCGGGTGTCATTGGCGAACGCGTAATTAGCGGGCTGTTCGTCAACAAATATTTCGCTGGTGAATTCAAACACGGACGGATCGTCGAAGGCCTGAGCCGAAACGGAGCTGTGGGAACCATCTTGCAAGCGCCACATCAGGCTCGACCCACAGGCCTTGCAGAACACCCGTTCGCCATATCCGGAGGAGGTGTACACCCCAAGAGAGGTCTCGTCCTCGACCTCGACGCTCGTTCCACAGGCAACGGCCATATAGACACCGCCCGACCACTGACGGCACATCCGGCAATGGCATACGCCCATCTCCCGCTGTGTTGGCTCAGCGGTAAAACGGACCGAACCGCAAAGGCAACCGCCGGAAAGTTTGCTTGGCATACCGGCTCCCCTCAGCTTGCTTTCTCGTCGCCCGGCAGCACGTAGTCCGTACCTTCCCATGGCGACAGAAAATCGAAATTGCGGAATTCCTGGTTCAGACGGACAGGCTCGTACACAACGCGCTTTTTCTCATCGTCGTAGCGCACTTCAACAAACCCGGTGACCGGGAAGTCCTTGCGCAGCGGATGACCGTCAAAGCCGTAGTCAGTCAGCAGACGGCGCAGGTCCGGATGACCGGAAAACAGAATGCCGTACATGTCATAGGCTTCGCGTTCGAACCATTCCGCACCCGGGAACAGACCGGTTAGCGAGGCAACCGGCGTCTGCTCGTCGGCGGCAACCTTCACACGAATGCGCTGGTTCTGAACCGGAGACAGGAAATGATAGACCACATCGAACCGCTTCTCGCGGGCCGGCCAGTCGACACCGCAAATGTCGGTCAGGTTGATGAATTTGCAGGAGCTGTTGTCACGCAGAAAGCGCACGACATCGAGGATATCGGTCGCACTGGCCACAAGGGTCAGTTCGCCGTATTCGACGGTCCAGGACAAAAGAGAACTTCCAAGAGCAACTTCGATATGCTCCGCGAGTTCCTTCAGCGTCTCGTCCATGTTCTTATGACCTCACCCCGTTGGAGCCTTGGAAGGGGCAGGAACCCGCCCCTCAGAAAACATTCAATTACCGTTCGATAGTGCCTGTGCGCCGGATTTTCTTCTGCAGCATCAGCACGCCGTAGAGAAGCGCTTCAGCTGTCGGAGGACATCCGGGAACATAAATATCGACCGGCACCACCCGATCACAGCCACGCACCACAGAGTAGGAATAGTGGTAATAGCCGCCGCCATTTGCGCATGACCCCATGGAGATCACGTATCTGGGTTCCGGCATCTGGTCGTAGACCTTGCGCAAGGCCGGTGCCATCTTGTTGGTCAGCGTCCCTGCGACAATCATCACATCCGACTGCCGTGGAGAGGCGCGCGGAGCGAAACCGAAGCGTTCTGCATCGTAACGCGGCATCGCCATCTGCATCATTTCAACGGCGCAGCAAGCCAGACCGAATGTCATCCACATGAGCGAGCCGGTGCGCGCCCACTGGATCAGATTGTCTGTCGAGGTGACAAGGAAGCCCTTGTCGGCCAATTCATCATTGACCTCGAGGAAAAACGGGTCGTTCGCCCCCACCGGTTTGCCGGTATTGGGATCAATGATGCCCTTCGGGCTTTCCGCGATGAGCGGGCCGGATGTGGTGGTCAATCCCATTCCAGCGCTCCCTTTTTCCATTCGTAGATGAAACCGATCGTCAGAACGCCCAGGAACACCATCATGGACCAGAAGCCATACCAGCCGAGATCACCGAACTTGACTGCCCAGGGAAACAGGAAGGCGACTTCCAGATCGAAAATGATGAACAGGATCGACACGAGATAGAACCGAACGTCGAACTTCATGCGCGCATCGTCGAAGGCATTGAAGCCGCACTCATAAGCCGACAGCTTCTCCGGATCCGGATTCTTGTAGGCCAGGAGAAAGGGGGAAACGAGCAGCGCAAGGCCGATCACCAGCGCGATGCCGATAAACACGATGATCGGGATGTATTCCCGCAAGAGTTCTTCCATGTCTTTCGCGTCCTTGCATATGTAGGGCGGATCGGGAGGAGACCCAGCCTTCAAGGCATTACACTATCGCAGCATGAACCGCGCTGATAACGCAAGGCCTGTCGGCACCTGATTGGCCAACATGCGAAGGCACGCTTATCCCACGACATGAACCAACGCAAGACCCTAGCCTGCCAAACAAATGACATGGTTCGGACATTTTCCCCACCCAGGGCAGCAAACTCTGCGTTTTTTGCAATTCAAGCCAGTGTAAAACTTTGAAATTCAACGCTGACAATCTCCGGCAGACTGCCTCATGCCCCTACCCTTCCCGGAAAGGAATCGCCGAAACATACGCCAGATCATCAATTACGATATTTTAATGTGAGTAGTATGTTCATATATTTAGTGCTGCGGCTTGCAGTCACTGGCAGCCGGAACACGTCCCGAACGTAACGCCCGATATAGCGGCAGCGCTCAGCACATGAAAAAATTCACGCGCTATCTGTCATTCAGCAATTTTTTTTGGGGGGGGGATTGAGAGGAAACCGTAAGTGGCGCGAGTGACGGGACTCGAACCCGCGACCTCCGGCGTGACAGGCCGGCACTCTAACCAACTGAGCTACACCCGCTTCCGTGCGACGTCGTCGTGTCGCCCCGAAGTGGCGCTGATGTACGGCGGCTGACGTTGGAAGTCAAGCGCCGCACAGCGCCTATTATGCCGTTTTTATGAAAGCCTT
>JBNKOQ010000297.1:0-4755 GCA_050294735.1 Roseibium sp.
CCAACGCTGAATGAGTCCCACTGACGGCTGGTGTTTCCAGCAATTCGGCTTGAACAAGACCACGGACAGAGTTACCGACATAGACCTTCTCTGCGGCCATCAAATCCGAGCGGATCAAGTCCGCTTCCACCGCAGTTCCACGCTCGAGCAAGGCGGCTCTCAGAGTTCCAGGCAACAATCCGTGATGCAGTGCCGGCGTCAGCAGTTTACCGTCCTTTAGCAGGAACAAGCTGGTAAAGCTGCCTTCCGTCAGGAAACCATTTTCATTTTCAAAGAGAACCTCCTGACAGCCCGCCCGAGCGGCATAGGTTGTCCGGGTCTGATCGTAGAACGCCCGGTTGGTCGTCTTGTGATACAGGAAGCGGTCATCCGACCGGCAGGTATCGGCAGCAACGGCAACACTCCAGATCACTCCGTCTGAGGCAGAAGACAAGGGCTCCTGCGAGACGGAGCAGCGGCCATTTTCCTCCAGCACCAAACGCACGCGTACAGGCTCCGAAAAACCGGCCGAAAGACCTTCCAGTTTGTCCCGTAAGGCCGCATCGTCATATTCGAAGCCGAAGTAGGCAGCCGACGCGGCAAGCCGCTTGAGATGCCGTTCGAACAACAGATAGCCGTCACCTGGCACATAGGCCATTGTCTCGATCAAACTGAAAGCAGGCGTTTCTGCAGTCATGAATTTCAGTTTCAATCCACACTCATCATATTCTGCGGTGTTGCCGGAATCATGAACGACGCCGGACCCGGTTCCGACTTCGCCTGTTCCGTCGTCCCGTAGAACCAGAGTGCGTATAGCGACATTGAAACTGAAATCGCCCGATGGCTCCACATGCCCAATCGACCCGGTGTAAACGCCGCGCGGGGACGTCTCCAACCTGTCAGCGATCGTCATCGCGCTTAACTTCGGAGCCCCCGTGATCGACCCGCAGGGAAACAGGTTCTTGATGATCTCGGGGAACCCGAGGTCCGGCAAGAGTTCAGCCTCCACCGTCGAGGTCATCTGATGCAGGCTCTTGTACCGCTCGACATCGCACAGGCCTGTAACCTCGACAGATCCGGTTTCAGCAATACGCGAGAGATCATTGCGCATCAGGTCAACAATCATCGTATTTTCCGCGCGCTGCTTCGGATCGTTTGCAAGCTGCCGCGCGATACGGATGTCTTCACCCACCGTCCTGCCACGCGGCGCAGTGCCTTTCATCGGCCGGGTCCGAAGCGTCTTGCCTTGCCGCTCAAGGAAGAGTTCGGGGGACAACGATAAAATGGCCCTGTCATCGAGCTGAAGATAAGCCGCATGGGCGACCGGCTGCCGTTCCAGCAGCTTTAGAAAGACCGCAGCTGAAGACCCTGTATGCCTGAAGCGTGCCCGCAGGGTCAGATTGACCTGATAAACGTCGCCTCGGGCAAGATGGCCCTGAACCTGATCAAAGGCGGCGCCATAGCCTTCCTCCGGCCAATCGAAGACAGGCGTTTCAAGCACCCCTGTCTTCTCGTCCGCAGCTTCACCAAGCAGGGCCTTGGCTTCCTCGAGGCCAAGATGCACCTGCTCGTCATAAATGCCGAACCATGCCAGGAGGTCCCCATTGCCCGCCCATAAATGCCTCAACTTCTCTTCAAAGGCATAACCGAGCTCATAGGCAAGAAATCCGGCGACATGAAATCCGGCCCTTCTCGCTTCTTCGACGGCTTCAAGAGTCGCATCAACGCTCTTCAGGTCCCAGCAAGCCAGAATATCCCGTGGACGGGAAAAAAGGCGTGCATGTTTCCCCTTCAAACAATCAAGCAGAAGTACTGAACCGGAGTGAAGAAGCGGTGAGGTCATGAGATGAAGCAGAACATTCAGAGTGAGGCCAAAGCATTTCAGAGGCTATCGTCCACCGTAAGCAAGGCTCTTGGCATTGCTGAACCGCTGGGTCAAGCGTCAACATTCCAGGACCAAACATATGGCTGGTCCGCTCCGGGACCGGCCAGTCGGGTTTGCCACAAATTCAGATGTGCTTAAGGTCCCTCAACCTAGGGCATTTCCCATTTGGTCTGGATCACTTTGTGATCCGTCTGAATGGGTAAAAATGCTCTACCTCCTTAAAATGGCGAGCAAATTTATTCCTCATTGTTGAGGTGGACCACTTCAACGATAAGGAATTTTGCCCTAGGCGGCAACATCATTCAGGAAGGCATCAATGGAGGCGCGTAGCAGATCCGCCTCGCGTTCAAGTTCCTCAGCGGACCGGGCAACTTCCGATGCCGATCCGGTGGTCCGTACCGCGGCTTCGCTGAGACCGCCTATGTTAGTCGCAACCAACTCTGTCCCGCTGGCCGCCTCCGCGACATTGTGCGAGATTTCACCGGTGGCCGCCCCCTGCTGTTCGACAGCTGCCGCTATCGCCGCCGTGTAGCTGTTAACCTCATCCATGGTCGCGGCAATCGCAGCGATTGCTTCCACCGCCTCTTTCGTTTCGCCCTGGATCGCAGAGATTTGAGCGCCGATTTCCTCGGTCGCCTTGGACGTCTGGGTGGCCAGTTCCTTCACTTCAGCCGCAACAACAGCAAAGCCCTTGCCCGACTCCCCTGCCCGGGCTGCTTCAATGGTGGCATTCAAAGCCAGCAAGTTTGTCTGCTCGGCAATGGCCTGAATGAGCGTGACGACTTCACCAATCCGGTTTGCCGCTTCGGCCAGCCCTGCCACTTTCTGATTGCTGGTTCGCGCGCCCTCCGTTGCCTGAGCAACAATCCCCGTCGTCCGCTCAACCTGCTGGGAGATTTCACCAATGGAAGATGACAATTCTTCCGCGGCAGATGCGACGGTTTGCACATTGGAGGAAGCAGTGTCCGACGCCCCTGCAACGGAGGACGCCCGGTTTGAGGTGTCCTCCGCGACGCTGCCGAGATCTTGAGACGCACTGCGCATTGTCCGAACCTGCTGCGTTACCGCCGACAGCTTCAATTCGACCTCCTGCCGGAATTCAACAATCCGCTGGCCAATGCGGTGCTGGCGTTCTTTTTCAACCTGCATGTGCTCGTGGTCAGCTTGCTGCATGGCAGTTGCCTTGAGCAGCGCGGCCTCCGCATCACTGCGCGTACCCTCCGAAACATCAAATACGTTTTCCAGCTTTATAACAGTCCAGCAAAGACCCGTAACTTCCACGGCGACAATGCCTGCATGGAACGCCACCCGGCCCAAATCGGCTCCATTCGGGAAGACCGCCCAGGGCAAGGCGAAATTCAGCACCAGATGGTGTGCAGCTACAACTCCTGCATAAGCGATCAGCGCACGCCAATCGACCCAGCCAGCCAGTATTGCCATCACGGCAATGAAATACATGTGCGCATCAAGCTGGTAAGAGGCCGAGGGGGTTTCTGCCGCCATTCCGGCGGCGAAAAGCGCAACCAAGGCAGCCAGGGAGACGGCTGTCGCGATGCGTGTTGCCGGACCCGTCCGGGATTTCAGCCAGAGCGCCGTTGGCGCAGTTCCCACCAGAAGAGCAGCGCCTGCTATGACGACAAGCGAAGCCACTTCATTCCAGGCCGTTACTGCAATCACCAGAAGGACATTGGCCCAGATAAAGAAAATGATGCAGGTCGAGAAGGAGGCCCGGAATGCATCCAGATCTGTCTTGTTTACTGAATGCCCGCTCATTGTTCAGTCTCCCCAGCCTGGGCTTTTGGTGAAACCGGTCCGGCCGCCCGTGCATACAGTCATTCGGGGAGCTGCATCACTCCATGGCGATGCGAATACAGCAATCTCGCCCGAATGGCCTGGCCACAGCGCAGCGGACGCCCTCGGAAGGCAAGCGTTCTCAAGGCCGTTCAGTACAAGATATCTGGACAATTTCGGCTGCATTCCACGGCCCCGGCAGCTGAAGGCGACAACCCCTTCGTATTTCAGGACAGTGACGCAATTTTTTTAAGATATTCTGACCAAAAACCGCGTTGCATCCCGATTGAAGAAGCCCTCTCTACAATTGCTCGAGGGTCGGCTACCGGCAATCGTGGAAGGTCAGCAGCTGTTCATCAAGATTAGACAGCACTTCGTGAGACAGCTAATCAGCGCGCCTTACCGGTTTGCAACATCCGTTTATCAGCACACTTCTTGGCGAGAGAGAACCTCCCCGGTGCGTCGGTTCAAGGCAGTTCGACGCCTGGACAAGCAACTCCCGTTCCGCGAATACCACAATAGCCATTTGGATTTTTCGCAAGGTATTGCTGATGATAGTCTTCAGCATAGAAAAAGCGGTCCAGCAGCCGAACTTCTGTTGTGATTGAGCCAGGCTGCCCTTCCGCCTTGAGAGCCGCCTGATAGGCGTCCCTCGACTGTTCGGCAATAGCAAGGTCTTCGGGTGCCGCGGCAAAAATAGCGGAGCGGTATTGAGTGCCCGTGTCATTTCCCTGGCGCATTCCCTGCGTCGGATTGTGGTTCTCCCAGAAAATCTTGAGCACTTGGTTCAAGCTGATCATGTCAGGATCGTAGACCACAAGCACCGCTTCCGTATGCCCGGTCCGCCCTGTGCAGGTCTCGTTGTAGGTTGGGTTTGGCGTATGTCCGCCGGCGTAGCCCACAGCGGTCACCCAGACCCCTTCTGTTTCCCAGAAAAGCCGCTCTGCCCCCCAAAAGCAGCCCATTCCGAGAAGAATGGTTTTCGTGCCCTGCGGAAATGGTGCCGTCAAAGACCGGCCATTCACAAAATGGGGGGCTGCCGGAACAATCTCCGTGTCCCGCCCGGGCAAGGCCTCCTCGGCGGTCGGCAGCGAAAACTT
>JBNKOQ010000298.1:0-4716 GCA_050294735.1 Roseibium sp.
CTGAGCCCGCCAAGTGGGCTGTCTTCCAGGAAGACGTCTCCACCATGACTGCGGGCCACATCCCGGGCAATAGCCAGGCCAAGCCCGCTGCCGGGCTGGTCCTGGTTTCGGGCGCTGTCCAGGCGGTGGAATGCGCGGAAGGCGCTGTCACGCTCTTCAGGTGGAATACCGGGACCGTCGTCGTCAATACAAATGGTGAGCCAGCCCTTTTCAAATTTTCCCGTCATTTCGACGCGGTTTCCGAACTTTGCCGCATTCGTCACGAGGTTGGACAGGCACCGCTTGATGGCGAGCCTGCGTAATTCGATATCGGGTGTGCCTTCGAAGGTTGCTGTCATGTTGATGTTGGAGATTTCCGCCTCTTCTTCCATTTCCTCCAGCATCAGGGCCATGTCGGTGACCTGAACCGCTTCGTCTCCGTCTCCCCGTGCGAAGGCCAGATAGTCTTCCAGCATATGACCCATTTCGTCGACGTCCTTCCGCATTGCATCGCTTTCAGGGTTGTCCCCGAACAGGGTCAGTTGCAAACGGAAGCGGGTCAGGATTGTGCGAAGGTCATGGCTGACGCCCGCCAGCATTGTGGTGCGCTGTTCGATCTGGCGTTCGATGCGCCGGCGCATCTCGATAAAGGCCTGTCCGGCTTTGCGGACTTCGCGGGCACCACTGGCCCGAAACGCTTCCTCAGGCCTCCCCTTGCCAAAGCTTTCCGCGGCATTGGCAAGACGCACAATCGGCCGGATCTGATTGCGGAGAAAAAGCATGGCGATGACGATCAGAACCAGGGAGGTGGAAAACATCCAGACCAGAAAAATATGAGAGTTTGAGGCGTAGGTCTGACTACGTCTTGCGAAGATGCGTAAAATGGAGTCTTCGAGCTGAATGCGGATTTCGACAAAACGGGACCGTCCGACAGTGTCGATCCAGAATGGCTTGCCGATTTTCTGCCCGATCGCGCGGCTCAGGGCCTGGTCGATGACGTCGAAATAGGGTTTGGGCGCTGGCGGCGGCAAAGGTTCCAGGGGGGTGATGGTAACGGATAGCCCCAGGACGTTTGCCGCGAGTTCCTCTATTTTCTCGTAGGTCTGTTCTTTGGGGTAGTTTTCCAGAACATAGACCAGCGCGCCTATTTCACGAACCACCGCTTCCGACATGCGGCGCGAGACGAGTTCATAGTGGCGCTCCATGAATACGAAAACCAGAACCGACTGCAGGATGACAATCGGCATGATGATGATCAGAAGGGCCCGCGTATAGAGGCCTTTCGGCATGATGCGGTAGACTAGCCGGCTGACGTATTTGTACGCCAAAGCCAGTGGCCTGAGCGGCAAGGGGAGGCGGATCGCATCCAGATAGCGGTTTAGATTGGCCATTCACGTCTTTCATGTGCGCTCTGGCGCGCTATTGGGCCGGGCTCAGTCGCAGGCCAGACGATAACCGATGCCACGGACCGTTTGAAGGAAGATCGGATTGCCGGGATCGGTTTCGATCTTGCGGCGCAGGCGGTTGATCTGAACATCCACGGTACGTTCACCCAGACCGCTGTCGTCGCCAACGATCTTGTGCCTGGGCACGGTTGCACCCGGTTGTTCCGCAAAGATACTGAGGATCTGTTTTTCCCGGTCGGTCAGGCGGACAGGGTCGCCATCATTCTTCAGCTCTCCCCGCGCGGCGTTGAACGTGAAAGGGCCGAACTGGATTTCGGACCGGGTTTCGACCCTTTTGGGTCCGCCACGGCGCAGAATGGCCGAGATGCGCAGCATCAGCTCGCGTGGTTCGAAAGGTTTTGCCAGATAGTCGTCAGCCCCCACTTCAAGGCCGGCTATACGGTCCGCTGCGTCCGAGCGTGCGGTCAGCATCAGGATCGGGACACTTGTGTGTTCCCGCAGCCAGGTTGCCAGCTCCAGTCCTGTTTCTCCCGGCATCATGACGTCCAGAATGAGCAGGTCAAAAGCAAGCCCGGATAAAAACTTCCGCGCTTCTGCCGCGTTGGCCGCAGCCGTGACCCGGTAGCCATTGTCGACCAGAATCCGGCTTAACAATTCGCGGATACGATTGTCATCGTCGACGAGCAGGACGTGGGTGGCATTGTCGTCTGGCGGTGTTCCTGTCACTTCACTTTCCTGTCTGGGAGTTCTTGAAATCGCCGGGTTTGGGCGGCGCGGGTTTGTATTTTTTGTTCACCAGCTTGGCAACGTCGGCGCGCATATCCTCGTTGATCATCTGGAACAGGAATTGACGAACGACCTGCGCTCCATCATCTGGCAATTCCTTTATGGCACGTTCAAGGCGTTCCGATTGCAAAGCTGCCAGACGAATCGCAAGTTCATGCCCTTTCGTGGTTGTGTGAAGCAGTCTTTGGCGCCGGTCGATGGGCCCAGGATGCTGCTCAATGAACCCCTGATCCACCAGCTGTTTTAAGACACGGCCAAGACTCTGTTTGGTGATACGTAAAATGCCGAGAAGATCCGTGACCATAATACCGGGGTTCCGGTCAACGAAATGCAGGACCCGGTGGTGGGCCCGGCCAAAATTGAAGTGGGCCAGCTGGTCATCCGGGTCTGCCGTAAAATCGCGATAAGCGAAAAAAAGAAGCTCTATCAGGTCATAGGGCAAAGAGGCGCCCTCCGTGTCCTCGTTCGCAATGGCGGTCGCAGCCGAGGAAGACAAGGCGTTCTCTGAAAGCTTTTTGAAATTTACGTCAGTCATATTGACTTATTTCGTACCGATTGTTACGTAACAGGCGTTCTGAACGAAATCTTTGATCGGTTTGGCGCTGTTTTACGCGTTGACGTAAAACGAATCCGCCCCTTCAATTTCGTCAGACAAAGATACCGATAGTTTCGGCAGGGTGCAAAACACGGATGAACGGGTCGGCGCAAGTCCTCAGTCTGTGGCAAGCTGCCATTGTACATGATGAAAAATTTCAAACAGGCCTGAAACAGGCACCCGGGAGTAGAAGCAATGGCAGTGTTGCCCTTTGATCAGCGCGACGGTGAAATTTGGTTCGATGGGGCTTTCGTACCCTGGGCGGATGCAAAGCTGCATGTCCTCAGCCATGGTCTTCATTATGCAAGCAGCGTGTTCGAAGGCGAACGGGCCTATGAGGGGCGGATCTTTAAATCGGCAGAGCATACGGCGCGGCTTCATGCGTCAGCGAATGTCCTGGGTTTTGACATCCCCTGGTCGGAAGAAGCCATCAACGCTGCCAAGGAAGAGTTGCTGTCCCGGATGAACCTGGTCGACGCTTATCTCCGTCCGGTCGCCTGGCGCGGCAGCGAGATGATGGGTGTTTCGGCGCAGAACAACACCATTCACCTTGCTATCGCCGCCTGGGAATGGCCAAGTTACTTCAAGCCGGAAGAGCGTCTCAAGGGCATTCGCCTGGATATGGCGAAGTACCGCCGCCCGGATCCTCAAACCGCGCCCTTCAAGTCCAAGGCTGCCGGACTGTACATGATCTGCACGCTGTCGAAGCACGAAGCCGAACGCAAAGGCTATGCCGATGCAATGATGCTCGACTGGCGCGGACAGGTTGCTGAAGCAACCGGGGCCAACGTGTTCTTCGTCAAGGACGGCAAGATCCACACGCCAAAGCCGGATTGCTTCCTGGATGGTATCACCCGCAGGACAGTAATCGGACTTGCGAAGGATCGTGGTTTTGAAGTGATTGAGCGGGTTATCATGCCTGAGGAAATGGAAGGTTTCGAACAGTGCTTCCTGACCGGGACCGCGGCTGAGGTCACGCCGGTTTCGGAAATCGGACCATATAACTTCGAAGTTGGCGCGATAACCCGGACGCTGATGGAAGATTATGACGCGACGGTTCGTTCAAGTGAACCTGCCCTGAAAGCGGTTGCTGGCTAACCGCCTCCTTAAAGACCAGAGAACATGAAAGGGTGAAGCTTTTGAAGTTTCACCCTTTTTTTGCATGTTTGGCGAAGCTCGATCTGCTTCAATGCAGGGCTTTGAACAGCCTGCCCTTTTCAGCAAAGAGGATACAGGCGAGGGCAGCCAGCCCATAGATCGAGAAGGCAAAGCCAAGCGGCTGCGTCGTGCCATTGAAATATTGCCCCATGAGGTAACCGAGCAGGGCCCCGCCAAGGGTCGTGACAAAGCCGATGACGGAAGAAGCGGTGCCGGCGATATCTCCCAGAGGCTCCATTGCCATGGAATTGAAATTAGCGCCAATAAAGCCGAAACAGGCCATCAAGGATGCCGCGAGGATTGTAAAGACCACGAGATTTTCAATGCCTGCACTGGCCAAGGTGTAAAGAATGATACCAAGGCCTGCGAAGATCAAAGTAGCGGTATGGGACAGCCGCCTCATCCCGATGGCCTCGACCAACCGCGAGTTCATGAAGGATGCAATGGACATCGCGATTGCGATCCCGGCGAATACGATCGGGAAATAAATCCCGAGACCGTAAATATCGACGAAGATCTGCTGTGACATCGTGATGAAGGAAAACAACCCTCCGAAGACAAACGTCATCGCCAGTGTGTAACCGAGGCTTGTCCGGTTTGAGACGGCGGTTATATAGGCCCGCAGAATGCTGCCAGGGTTCATTGGCTGTCTGTATTCTACCGGTAGCGTTTCAGGCAAACGGATCCAGCACCAGGTCAGCATTACCAGTCCAGCGACCAGCAGCATTGAAAAGATCCAATGCCAATTGGACATTAGAAGGATGGCTTGACCGACGGAGGGAGCAATAATCG
>JBNKOQ010000299.1:0-4710 GCA_050294735.1 Roseibium sp.
ACAACCACCGAGCTGAACGTTGCCGATTATTTCCGTGCGCACAACATGCCGTACGAAATTGTCGCATTTGAAAAAGCTGACGAAGTGGTTGCCGCATACGATGCCGGCCGCTGCGATGTTTACACCACAGACGCATCCGGCCTCTATGCCCAGCGTTTGAAGCTGACCAACCCAGCTGACCACATGGTTCTCCCGGAAATCATTTCCAAGGAGCCGCTTGGCCCGGTCGTTCGTCAGGGTGATGACGAATGGTTCAACATTGCCAAGTGGACTCTCAACGCAATGATCAACGCCGAAGAACTTGGCGTAACCTCCGCGAACGTTGACGAAATGAAGGGATCCGACAATCCTTCAGTCAAGCGTCTTCTGGGTGTTGAAGGTGCCTATGGCGAAGCCATCGGCCTCGGCAATGACTGGGCTTACAACATTGTGAAGAATGTTGGGAACTACGCAGAGTCCTTCGACGCTAACGTTGGTCCGGACACTCCGCTCGGCATCTCACGCGGCGTCAACGCTCTGTGGTCCGACGGCGGCTTCATGTACGCTCCGCCGGTTCGCTAAGACCTGCGCTGCAATTGGTTCCCGGCTGCAAATTGCCGCCGGGAATCTCTTGAAAGAATAGGCTGAAGAACAGCGAAAAATGCTGTCAGGCCATTGTCGTATTAGTCACCTCTGTCGACAGGGAATTGGTGTAGGTGGCTGTTTGCTGGCAGCGTATTATTTTTTGAC
Source organism: Roseibium sp. (assembly GCA_050294735.1). Classification (GTDB taxonomy): domain Bacteria; phylum Pseudomonadota; class Alphaproteobacteria; order Rhizobiales; family Stappiaceae; genus Roseibium. The sequence continues at coordinate 730 of JBNKOQ010000299.1, forward strand.
AAGAGTCATCCGCGCTGCAGCACAAAATCGGGCGAGGTTATATGTCAATTCAGGAGCAGGACTCGGCGGGGGCGCCGGCACGTGCTTCGCTGTTGAATGATCCGAAAGTGCGGGGACTGTTTTATCAAACCGTTCTGGTTCTCGCGCTTGTGATGCTCGGTTGGTTTATCGTGCACAACACGGTTGCCAATCTGGAACGTCAAAACATTGCTTCCGGTTTCGGGTTTCTCGGAATTACGGCAGGTTTCGGGATTATTCAGGCGCTGACCGAATACTCCGAAACATCGAGCTACGGGCAAGCCATCTTCGTTGGCTTTCTCAACACGCTTCTTGTTGCGGCCATAGGGATTATTCTGGCGACGATCATCGGTTTCGTACTTGGTGTCGCCCGGCTTTCGAACAATTGGGTGATATCGCGGCTGGCCTACTGCTATGTTGAGCTGGTCCGGAATATCCCGCTCTTGTTGCAGATCTTTTTCTGGTACTTTGCGGTGCTGCGCGCCGTTCCCGGAAAACGTGACAAGTGGTCTTTCCTGTTCGATACCTTCCATCTCAATATCGCGGGCCTGCGCGGCCCGAAGCCGGTTTTCGAGGATGGCTCGGGATCGATGGGGATCGCGTTCATCGTTGCGATTGTCGCCGCTATTGCCATTTCCTTCTGGGCGCGCAAACGTCAGGAAGCGACCGGGCAGCAGTTCCCCGTATTTCTGACTTCCGTCGGGCTGATTGTCGGCTTGCCATTGATTGCCTATCTGGCAACGGGCATGCCGATGCATTTCAATTACCCCGAGTTTGTGGAAACCGGCCCGATGCTGCGCCGCGGCTTCACACTTGGGTCCGGCTTTAATGTCATTCCCGAGTTTCTCGCGCTGACCCTTGCGCTTTCCATCTACACGGCGTCGTTTATCGCGGAGATCGTTCGTGCGGGGATTCAGGCGGTCAATCACGGCCAGACGGAGGCTGCTCATGCACTTGGTATGCGCAACGGGCCGACCTTGCGGCTGGTTGTCATTCCGCAGGCTATGCGGGTGATCATTCCACCGTTGACCAGCCAGTATCTGAACCTGACGAAAAACTCGTCGCTGGCAGTGGCTATTGCCTTCCCGGATCTCGTGTCTGTTGGCGGGACGGTTTTGAACCAGACGGGGCAGGCAATCGAGATCATCGGTATCTGGATGGTCGTTTATCTGTCGCTCAGCCTGGCAACGTCTGCCTTCATGAATTGGTACAACCAGCGCATGGCGCTCGTGGAACGGTAGGGGACCACCATGGCGAACGCTGATATTTTCCAAATCAGAACCGAGGAGGCGCCGCAGCTGACAGCGCCGATCTCGACCTCCGGTATTATCGGGTGGATGAGGCAGAATTTGTTCTCCTCCATTCCCAATACCATTTTGACCGCCATCGGCATTGTGATTGCGTATTCGATCATCATGCCGTTCATTCAGTTTGCATTGATTGATGCGGTGTGGACAGGAACAGACCGGTCTGCCTGTCTGGCGCCGGAAGGTGGACATGCTGGTGCCTGCTGGGCCTATGTGATCGATTATCTGCCGCAGTTTATCTACGGCAGATATCCGACGGAGGAAGTCTATCGGGTCAACATCGTTTATGCGCTGTTTGTTCTGCTGCTGGTGCCGCTTCTGGCTCCAAGTGCGCCGTTCAAGGGTATAAATGCGCTGCTGTTTCTGGTGGTCTTCCCGATCGTTGCCTATTTCCTGCTGACAGGATTGGTCATCGGCGACACGGTCATCCTGCCGATCGTCGAGACGGCTGTCTGGGGCGGTTTGCTGGTCACGCTGGTCATCGCGGTCACTGGTATCGTGGCATCTCTGCCGCTTGGCATCGCTCTGGCCCTTGGCCGGCGCTCGAACATGCCGATCATCAAACTGGTCTCGGTGATCTTCATCGAGTTCTGGCGTGGTGTACCGTTGATCACAGTGCTGTTCATGTCGTCGGTCATGTTGCCGCTGTTCCTGCCTGAAGGCGTGACTTTCGACAAGTTGTTGCGCGTCCTGATCGGGGTGACCCTGTTCTCGGCAGCCTATATGGCCGAAGTGGTGCGTGGCGGTTTGCAGGCGATCCCGAAGGGGCAGTACGAGGGTGCCATGGCACTTGGCCTGAGGTTCTGGCAGATGATGGGGCTCGTCATTCTGCCGCAGGCCCTCAAGCTGGTCATTCCAGGCATCGTGAACACATTCATCGGCCTCTTCAAGGATACGACGCTGGTCCTGATCGTTGGCATGTATGACCTTCTCGGCCAGATCCAGTCGTCTTTCTCGGACTCGAGCTGGGCGACGCCGACGCAGGGCCACACAGGCTATCTGTTCGCGGCGATGGTGTTCTGGACTTTCTGTTTCGGCATGTCGCGCTACTCCATCTTCATGGAGAAGAAGCTGCACACCGGTCACAAACGATAGCCGTTCTTCGGCCCACCGGGGCGGGTTTGGCCCGTCCCGGCAGTGAATAAATTATTGGAGACAACTAATGTCAGAAACTGCTGTAAGCGCTGAAGAACCCACAGCAACCCGCACCCGTATGGAGATCTCGGAAACAGAAGTGGCCGTAGAGATCAAGAGCATGAACAAGTGGTATGGCGACTTTCATGTGCTGCGGGATATCAATCTGAAGGTCATGAAGGGCGAGCGGATTGTGATTTGCGGCCCCTCCGGCTCAGGCAAGTCCACCATGATCCGCTGCATCAACCGGCTGGAGGAACATCAGGACGGTCAGATTATTGTCGACGGCAATGAATTGACCAATGATCTGAAAAAGATCGATGAAATCCGCCGGGAAGTCGGAATGTGCTTTCAGCACTTCAATCTCTTCCCGCATCTGACCATTCTGGAAAACTGCACATTGGCACCAATCTGGGTGCGCAAGATGCCGAAGAAGGAAGCTGAAGAGGTTGCGATGCATTACCTGGAGCGGGTTAAGATCCCGGAACAGGCAAGCAAGTACCCAGGTCAGCTCTCAGGTGGGCAGCAGCAGCGCGTTGCTATTGCCCGCTCGCTCTGCATGAGCCCGAAGATCATGCTGTTCGATGAGCCGACATCTGCTCTCGATCCAGAAATGATCAAGGAAGTGCTCGACGTGATGGTCGGTTTGGCCGAAGAAGGCATGACCATGCTGTGCGTCACCCATGAAATGGGCTTTGCCCGCAAGGTGGCCAACCGGGTGATCTTCATGGATGCCGGGCAGATCGTCGAACAGAACGAGCCGGAAGCCTTCTTCACCAACCCGCAGCATGAGCGGACCCAGCTGTTCCTCAGCCAGATCCTGCATCACTGAGCGGCCGCTTCAGACGAATGATCAAAGGGCGCGGATATCCGCGCCCTTTTTCGTTTGCCAAAGGTCATGCCTTCGGTTGCCGTTCTGCTCGTCCGCATTTCCGTTCACCGGAGACCAATTCGGATCGTGGTTCCTTTGAAAATTTACGTAACGTTATTTGCTATCCTGCACCCTGCTTATGATACTTGAGGCCTGAAAAGGATGTGATTATGCGGGAAATTACGATTGTCCGTTCGGTTGGTCTGGCAGCACTGAGCATGCTCATTGGCAATGCTGGCTTGCACGCGCAGGATGTCGAGGTCCCGGGTGATCTGCTAGGCTACTGGAAAGCCGAGACCTTACGCGGCGTGCCTGTCGAGGGGGACATCATGAGCCTTCTGGAGTTTGAGGCAACAGGTGTCGTCGACGGGCATGGCGGCTGTAACAAGATATTCGGGCCGTTGCAGGTGGAAACCGGTTCCATCCGCATCGGCCCTTTGTCGGTCACCCGCAAGGCCTGTCCGCCGAAGGTTCTGGATCAGGAACAGACCTTCCTGAGAGCGCTGAACGAAACCCGTGACTTCAAGAAGGTGCCCGAGGAGGGGGCCTTGCTGCTGCTGGATGGCGGGGGCATGGAAGTGGCCCGCTTCGTTCAGGTAAAGTAAGCGCTCAGGCTCCGGTCACCACCTCGGTATCGTCGCGGCTCCCCCA